>JBDUAX010000164.1:0-8978 GCA_040004455.1 Gemmatimonadaceae bacterium | reverse complement strand
ACCGAAATGATTGCGCCCCCCAGATGTTCGTCATGAATCAGTTTTTCAATGTTGGTCCATGCCGAGTTATCGACGGCGGTGTAGTCACCCAGCGTCCATACCCACACCATTTGCGCGGCCTTGTCGCGAAGCGAGAGGGTCGCAAGCACCGAGTCGGCCCAACGTGCGTCGGCAATGGGTCCTTTAGCCTCGGGTCGCGACGCGTTGGGTGATGTTCCTGCGCTGTTCACCGACGCGCACGCTGAGAGCAGCGTCGTTAGTGCAACAGCAACCGTTGGGAGCAGGCGCGCAAACCGCTGCGTCATGAAAATAGGGAAGTTGGTTTTGTGAGCGAACGCGGAGCTCAATGGCGCAAGTCACAGCCATGGAGGTCAACACAGTGCAGATCACTCTGGTACAGCTCATGGCCCGGATCTCAAGTAAAATACTCCTTATCTGACGTTTACCAAAGTTCCCAACCGGCCGAGAGGCGTATGCGCTCACTTTCCGAACGACGCCTTGGCAGCCAGCGAGTCGGACTGCGACAATTCGGGCAGCCGGCAGAGGTTGTGAATTGGCTTGTCGCGTCGCAGGCGCAGGACTATTCGGGCGCAAAGTGGTCGATCGGGTTGCGGATGCGCGCCGCGATCGATGCCAATGGAGATCAACGTGCGCATGGGAATAGCGATAGAGTCGTCGAACGTGCGTTTGCTGATGGTGACATTTTGCGAACGCATTTGTTGAGACCCACCTGGCATTTCGTGACACCGGCCGACATTCGCTGGCTGTTGATGCTAAGTGGTGAGAAAATTCTGAAGCAGAGCGAGCCGTATCACAAGCGAGTTGAGTTAGATACAAAGACTTTTCTCAGGTGCGAGAGATTGCTGGTGAAAGCACTGGAAGGGGGAACACAAATGTCACGTGAAGATGTTCGTGAGCTGTTTGAACGAAATAGGGTTATCACGAAAGGTGAATTGCGTTTCAGTTACATGTTGATGCACGCGGAACTCAAAGGAGTGATTTGCAGTGGCGCCCGCGACGGAAAAAGTTTTTCCTACGCGTTGTTGGACGAACGAGCACGGAATGCGCGGGTGCTGAATCGAGAGGAAGCGCTGGCGGAACTGGCGTTGAGATTCTTCACCAGTCGTGGGCCGGCCAACGAATATGATCTGGCGAAGTGGTCGAACTTGACGTTGACAGAGGCTCGTAGCGGGTTGAGTGGTGTGAAGGACAAACTTCAAAGCGAGACGATAGGCGGAATAACCTACTGGAGTTCTGCAAATTCTCGCGTTGAAGACAAAAAGGCATCGAAAGTGTTTCTGTTCTCGATTTTCGATGAATTCGTGTCGAGTTACAAGAATCGGATGGGTGCGGCGCCCGCTGAAATTGGCCGGAAACTTGTTGCAATGGGAAATGCGCTGACGGGGATAATTGTCGTGGACGGCCGAATTGTCGGCACATGGAAACGGGTGCTTAAAAAGGGTGTCGTTTCGGTGACGATCGATCTCTTGGTTGCGCTCAGCAAGGCACAGCACACGGAACTGTTAAGATGTGCCGGGGATTACGCGGCGTTTCTTGAACTCAAGTTGGAGATGACGTAATGTTGGTCGGCGCTGACGGCGGCCCTTTCTCTCTATCAACACTTCGAGGATGCGTTTATGGCAGGAGCAGCAGCGGTCATTGTTCGTCGTGAGAAGGAGTTGGTCGCCCACTTTCGTGAACACAGAGCGCTTACGACGAATTCTGCGCAGAGTAC
This sequence comes from Gemmatimonadaceae bacterium, assembly GCA_040004455.1. Lineage (GTDB taxonomy): Bacteria > Gemmatimonadota > Gemmatimonadetes > Gemmatimonadales > Gemmatimonadaceae > Gemmatimonas. The sequence goes on along the minus strand of JBDUAX010000164.1, from coordinate 7,243 downwards.
CAACGCATTGCAGGTCGACGAGAATATCGCGTTTCGCATTCTGCGGGAGCGCGCGATCATTCGTGAGGCGAGTCCCGGCCTGTACTATCTTGACGAGCCCAGCTGGGAGGCGTCAGTTCGCCGTCGTCGGCGCATTGCGTTCATATTGATCACGGCGATTCTCGCGGCTGGCGTCGCCGCATTTATTACCAATATGAAGCACTAGCCAATAAAATCACGATAGTGTGATAGTGAGCACCTCAGAGATAAATGAGGTGCTGCCGCCGTTCAATTGAACGACGCGCATTGCCAACGCGCCGTGTATCGAAGGGGGCGGTACGGGTGCTCCAGACAGTCTTATCAATACGCCAGAAGTTTCGTGTGCGAGTTCGAGTTGCAACAATGCGCCACTCTCGGCAGAAAGAATCGCCGAGCGTAGCAGCGTGTTGAGCGAATCCTGCAACTGCGCCTGATCGGCCCAGATTGGGGGAATGAGCGGATGAATGTCCGCACGCAACACTGCATTCACCTTCTGGGCAGACGCCTGCAGCGTTGGCAACAATGCTTGCAGCAGGTCGGCCGGGAAGATTCGATCGCGACGCACAGGTTTCGCGCCGAGGTCGAGCGCTGCAATTTCGCGTAATGCTACGAGGTCTGCATCGGTGGCTTCGGCGGCCGCGCGCGCGGCGCCTAACATCTCTTCCTGATTTTCGTTCAGGTCACCGAAATGGTTTTCGAGCAGAATGTGAAGCGGCAGTCGGATTTCGTCGAGTCGTTGCGTGGCGCTGTCCGCAACCAGTGCGAGCATCCGTGCGTAGTCGTGCGCGCGTTCCTCATAGCGCCGCTCGCTCGCAGCGCGATCGGATGCGGCGAGTGTTACAGCGCTGCTCAAGCGCCCGACAACGTGTTCAATGGCATCGAGTTCGTCGGGGTTGCCAGTACGCGCAGATGAAAGGTCATTGGAGAGGGCGCGGATGCTGACTGTCGCAGTTGATGCGGCGTCTACGCTGGCGAGTCGTTCAACGCGCTGAGCGATGTAGCGCACGTTGATCCACGCGAAGGCCATTGTGCTGATTGATGCGATTGCGGCGACCACGAGTAGTACCTCGGGAACTGTGCGTGCGTACTGACCCCAATAGGCAAGCGCCGCGACGGCGAATACGCCAAGGACAGCAGGGACCGTGGTGAGGTACAAGCGATGTACGACTTTCATCTATCGCTCACTCGAAGTCCGCGCGGTTGCTGCCAGTTGGCGCATTCGCATTGAACGTCGCGACCAGCACGTCGAGACCGAATTCGTTGTTCACGAGTTTTTCGACAACGGAGCCGCGCAAGAGGCGCCGCCAACTTGAACGACTGCTCTGGCCGACCAGCAACAGTGTGACCCCTTTTTCAAGTGCGAATTGGCAGAGCGCGGCCGCTACATCGTTGCCTTCGAGTTTGACGACATCGGCGCCCATAGATTGCGCACGTTGAATGTTGTCGACAAGCTTTCGCTGCACTGAGCTATCGATTCGGTCGGCTCGCTCGCGTTCGGTTTGGACATACACGCAATACCAATCGGAATTGAGCCGGCCGGCAATGCGACTGGCCTTGCGAAGCAGCGCGGTAGTGTACGGTGGATTGCTTGACATCGCGACCATGATGCGGTCGACCGTGCGCGGTTGCGGCCGGTCACTCTTTCCGGTTTCGCGACGAATGATTGCTTCACGCGTGCGATCGACCGAGCTTGCAACCTCGCGAAGCGCAAGCTCGCGCAGCGTGGTGAGATTTTCGTCGGTGAAAAAATTGCGGAGAGCAGAATCGATTTTGTCGGCCTTGTAAATTTTGCCTTCCTGCAAACGCTGACGAAGGTCTTCGACCGAGATGTCGAGGTTGATGACTTGATCGGCGGTGGTGACGACCCAATCGGGAATTGTTTCGCGGACCGTTACACCAAGAGTGGAGGCAATGACGTCGTTGAGTGATTCGAGATGCTGAATGTTGACGGCGGCGATGACGTTGATGCCGGCGTCCAGCAGCGAGACTACGTCTTCCCAGCGTTTACGATGTTCCACACCGGGCACGTTGGTGTGCGCGAGTTCGTCGACGATGGCGACCTGTGGTTTACGCGCAAGAATGGCGTTGAGGTCCATTTCCTCGAGCGTCGCGTTCCTGTATTGAATTTGTTGTCGCGGTACGACTTCGACGTCTCGAACTTGTGCGTCGGTTTCGCTGCGACCGTGCGTTTCCACAAAGCCAACAACAACATCAACGCCTCGCCGTTTCAATTCCTGCGCTTCGTTGAGCATGCGATACGTCTTGCCGACTCCAGCTGCGGAACCGACGTACAGCTTGAGCTTGCCACGCTCGCGACGCGTGACAAGTTCAAGGAAATCGGGCTCGGCGGCGCCGGATGTCATGCTGAGAATGGAGCGTGATCAGAATGTGAGCGCCAGTGAACTGACGACCATCGCGTTGTTCTTCGATGGCGAGTTAGCACTGCCGTTCGGAAAGACTGCGCTGGTGTTCTGGAATGCGCGCAGTTCACTGCGCCAGGCCAGCCGTCGCTGCGGCGACCAATCGAGTCCGATTGACGCGCCATTGGCACGAAAAGGTCCGTTAGTTTGAGCGTCGACTGAACCGGTGGCGATTATGATTTGATGTTGATCATCGAAGCGCTCAACGCGCCCGCTGATGGCAACTGTTGGCGTGATCTGTTGACGAACGATTGCGGTAACGCCGTACCAATTCGCGCTTCCGCCCGACCCGTTGCTGTTGTCCTGCATACCGAAATCAAATTGGCCGAGCAGCGTGGTGCGACCAACGGTAGACTTGGCACCAACGCCGTTGAAAACGCGTAACCTGGTTCCCGCCTCTTGAGAAACGAGATTGTAGTAACTGAACGTCGTGCTACTCGACTTGGCATAGTCGAGCCGAACACCGGCGCCTTTGCCGTTGTTGTTCTCGCTGATGTTTTGCCAGCCGTTCACGATATCCAGTTGCGCCGTGAGTTTTGACGTGGCTGCCCATGTCGCTCTAACACCGCTTTGATAGTACGGCGAATAGTCGGCCACGAGAGAACGTGTGTAGGTCGGATTATCGCGCGACGCCCATCCTTCCATGCCCATGTGCGAATAAAAAATGCCGCCATCAATCCAGATGTTCGGAGAAACCATCACGCCGACGAAGGCTTCCTGAATGTTGCGCGCAAGTGATGCACCGCTCACCTGGCCGTTCGTTGGTTCACCTGAATAGTTGAATTGTACTGAAGTTCCGGCTTGCAGCGCAATGCGTCCACGGATGCGCGCTCCATCGAGCCTCAGCGCAACATAGGCAAGGTTCACGTTGAATTCGTTGTGGCGTGCGGGCTGCGTTGTGAATAGTGCACCGCCTGCGAATGAGCGATCGAAATTAGTCGGACGACCGAAATCCCACGCATAATAGCCGTCAACAAAACCGTCGAATGAAATCTTGACGGTGGTGTCGGATGCGGCGCGCACGGAATCGACCGCGCTTCCCTGCCCGTGTGCGACAAATGGAAAACTCGGGACCGCGCACACGAGTGCGAGGGTCGGAAGACAGGTGACCGCGCAATCCAACGCGCGCATTGCACTTCTATGTAACGCGTTCATTCCTATTTCGCCTTGGTTGTGTCGATCGCAATGGCCGCTTGGCCAAAGGCGCTGTCGACTGCAATATTGAGTAATAGAACGTTGACACGTGGCTCGCCAAAGAAGCCGAATTGGCGACCCTCCGTGTGTGCATCGACGATTTTGCGCACGGTAAGTGCATCGACGTTGCGCGCATGTGCGACGCGCGCAACCTGCAGCGCCGCGTTCGCCGGAGAGATATGCGGATCGAGCCCTGACGCGGACGACGTCACCATATCCGTGGGAATTGCGCCCTTCACCGCGTGTTCGTCTGCGATCGCTGCCGCAACCGCATTCGCGATGGACGTATCGGCAAGCTTTTTGTCGGTCGGGCCTTTGTTGGTTCCGCCGGACGACGTTGCGTCGTAACCAGTTCCCGCCGCAGAAGGACGCGAATGAAAATATGTCGGCGAAGTAAATTGTTGACCGATTAATTCACTGCCGACGATGCGTCCATTCACCGAAACGAGCGAACCATTCGCTTGACGCGGAAACAGGAGTTGCGCGAGACCCGTGACAATTCCCGGATAGATGAGACCAGTAATGACGCACAGTACAAGCGTCAAGACGATCGCCGGGCGAATTTGATTGCGAAGCATGAGGGTATCCTTTGATCCTTTAAACCAGATGCGTGACGACAAGCAGCATGTCGATGATTTTGATACCAACGAACGGCACAACGAGGCCGCCTAACCCGTACACAAGCAGATTACGACGCAAAATGATTCCGGCCGACGCGGGGCGATATTTGACGCCTCGCAATGCCAGCGGAATAAGTGCGATGATAATGAGTGCGTTGAAAATCACACTCGCCAGAATTGCTGACTGAGGTGAGTGCAGTCGCATGATGTTGAGCGCATTCAATGCGGGATACGTCACGACAAACATGGCCGGAATAATTGCGAAGTACTTGGCCACGTCATTGGCGATGGAGAACGTCGTGAGCGAACCACGCGTCATTAGCAACTGTTTTCCAATCTCGACCACCTCAATGAGCTTGGTGGGATTGGAGTCCAGATCGATCATGTTGCCCGCTTCTTTCGCCGCTTGCGTGCCACTGTTCATCGCAACACCAACATCTGCCTGCGCCAGCGCGGGAGCATCATTGGTGCCGTCGCCAGTCATTGCAACGAGCTTGCCACCGGCCTGCTCACGCTTGATGAGCGCCATCTTGTCTTCGGGCTTGGCTTCCGCCAGGAAATCGTCGACGCCGGCTTCCTGCGCAATTGCTGCGGCGGTGAGCGGATTGTCACCCGTGATCATGACGGTGCGAATGCCCATTGCACGCAACCGGTCGAACCGCTCGCGCATGCCGCCCTTCACCACATCTTTCAAATGAATGACGCCAAGCACTCGCGCCTCTGCACCATCGCGCTCGGCAACCACCAGCGGCGTACCGCCGGCCTTTGCAACCTTCTCGACAATCGTTTTCATCTCCGTTGGAATCACGCCACCTTCCTCACGCACCCAACGCGCGATCGCGTCACCCGCGCCTTTTCGCAACTGCACTGTTCCGGTATTGATGCCGCTCATGCGCGTTGACGCCGAGAATGGCACGAATTCCATTTGCTTGATGCGGTCTGGCGCGTCGGCAACGTCGGTAGTGAAGACGCGATTGCCGTCGGACAACGTGCGTCCGCGCAATCCAAATTGCTCTTTCGCAAGCACCACGATACTGCGCCCTTCTGGCGTTTCGTCGGACAGCGACGCGAGTTGTGCGCGGTCGGCAAGGCGCGAGAGTTCCACTCCTGGCATTGGCAGCAATTCAACGGCTTGACGATTGCCGAGCGTGATGGTGCCGGTTTTGTCCAGGAGCAACGTGTTGACATCGCCGGCCGCTTCGACCGCACGACCACTCATCGCAATGACGTTTTGCTGAATCATGCGGTCCATGCCGGCAATGCCGATGGCCGAAAGCAGGCCACCAATTGTTGTCGGAATGAGACAAACCAGCAGCGCGATCAACACGGGTGCGGGCACTGATCCACCGCTGTACACCGCGAAGGGTTGCAACGTCATGACGGCAAACAGAAAAATGATTGTCAGCCCTGACAGCAAAATCGTCAGCGCAATTTCGTTTGGTGTTTTCTGTCGCGTGGCGCCTTCAACCAGCGCAATCATGCGATCGATGAATGTCTCGCCAGGGTTTGCCGTAATGCGCACTACCAGAAAATCCGAGAGCACCTTGGTGCCACCTGTTACAGCCGAACGATCACCCCCTGATTCGCGAATGACCGGAGCCGACTCGCCGGTAATTGCCGATTCATCGACCGACGCGACGCCGCGCGCCACTTCGCCATCGCTGGGAATGACATCGCCCGGAGTACACAGCACGAGATCGCCTTTACGAAGCGATGTTGCCGGTACGGTCTCAAACTCCAACAAATTCGGTTCGGCCCCTGTGTCAGATGCATCGAGACGTTTCGCGTGCGCTTGCGTGCGAGATGCGCGCAATGCGTCAGCCTGTGCTTTACCACGCCCCTCGGCCATCGCTTCAGCGAAATTCGCAAACAGTACGGTGAACCACAGCCAAACCGCGATTTGCACGGTGAAGCCAATGTCGGCGCGTCCCTGCGCGAAATCACGGGCTAACACCAACGTTGTCAGCACACTGCCGACGAGTACCACAAACATCACTGGATTCCTCAGCATGTGCTTCGGATTCAGTTTGACGAATGCGTCGCCAATTGCTCGCCGCACAATTGCAGGGTCGAACAGCGGCCGCTTTGAAACGGACATCAGAACAACCTCCCACCGAGCATGGACAACTGCTCGACAATTGGACCAAGCGCCAGCGCCGGGAAGAACGTGAGTGCGCCAACGATGAGGATGACGCCGATTAGCAGCGCAACAAAGAGTGGTGTTGTGACCGGAAACGTGCCGGTCGATTCAGGCGCAATTTTCTTTTCGGCCAGAAAACCCGCCAATGCGATCATCGGAATCATCATTGCGAACCGACCGATGAGGGTCGTCGCGCCGAGGACGGTGTTGTAGTAATGCGTCGAACCTGTCAAACCAGCGAACGCACTTCCGTTGTTTCCCGCAGTCGACGTGAACGCGTAAAGAATTTCGGAAAGTCCGTGCGGACCGCTGTTGTTCAGCCCTTTCAGTCCGGGTGCGATGAGCACGGACAATGCGGTGAATGTCAGAATGACGGCCGGAAAAATGAGCGCGTACAACATGGCCATTTGCACCTCACGCGCCTGAATCTTTTTGCCGAGATATTCCGGTGTGCGGCCAACCATCAGGCCCGCGATGAACACTGTGAGCACCACCATGACCAGCATTCCGTACAAACCGGCTCCCACTCCACCAAAAACGACTTCACCAAGCTGGATGTTCACCAACGGCACCAGGCCACCAATGGGTGTGAACGAATCGTGCATGGAATTCACAGCGCCGCACGATGCATCTGTCGTAACCGTCGCAAAAAGCGCGGAGTTCGCAATACCGAACCGAACCTCCTTTCCTTCCATGTTGCCGCCGGGATTTTCAGACGACGTGACGACATTCAGGCCGCGCGCACCATGAATCGGGTTGCCTTTCGCTTCCGCCCAGTAGGCTGTTGTAACGCCAACGAAAAACAGCACCGACATCGCGGCCAGCACCGCCCAACCATGCTTCTGGTTTTT
>JBDUAX010000163.1:0-9003 GCA_040004455.1 Gemmatimonadaceae bacterium | reverse complement strand
TGACATGGTCAAAGCCAAATTGTCCGATGCGATCATTCTGACGAAGATCAGAACCGCGCCCTGCAAGTACGATTCATCAACGCCTGCCCTGATTGCCTTGAGCCAGGCAGGTGTTAGCGAGCAAGTAATTCTTGCAGTAACCGACGCGGCCGGAACGCGCTGCCGATAAATCAGATTCAGAACTAAAACGAGTACCCCCGACGGCGCACCGATAGCGATAAATTTATTGTCTGACTCTACCCATGCCTTCCCGTCGGGAGGGAGTGGTATTCGATCGAACCGTGCTGGAGCTCGCTGCATGCCTGAATTTGCAAGTTGGTCATCAAGCTGGTGGAAGCCAGTACTGTTTATCATTATCGCCGGACACCTCACCAACGTGAGTGTCACGCTGTTTTTGCATCGAGCGCAGACGCATCGCGGTGTGCGCTTTCATTATCTCGCTGAATTACCAATGCGTTTGTGGTTGTGGTTAACCACTGCTATCAAAACAAAAGAGTGGGTCGCTTGTCATCGCAAGCATCATGCGTTTGCCGATCGTGAGGGCGATCCACACAGCCCAATCATGGAAGGACTGCGCAATATTCTTTTGAAAGGCGCGTTCTACTATCGCAAAACCGTTCGTCAACCCGCTGTACTCGAGAAGTATGGAAAGGGTACCCCCAACGATTGGCTCGAACGACACTTGCTCGATAAGCGCAACAGCCTCGGCATTTTATTGATGCTTGTAATTGATATCTACCTGTTCGGATTTTTTGTCGGGCCGCTTGTCTGGGCCGCGCAGATGATCTGGATTCCACTCTGGGCCGCCGGCGTCATCAACGGCATCGGACACGCACTCGGCTATCGCAATCACGATGTAAAGGATGCCAGTCGCAACATCACTCCAATAGCGATTTGGTTGGGTGGCGAAGAATTGCACAACAACCATCATGCCGATCCACATTCAGCGCGCTTTGCACATCGCTGGTTTGAGTTCGATATCGGTTGGCTTTACATCAGGTTGTTGTCGTTCTTTCGTCTCGCCGAAGTGAAGTACGCGCGCGTTGGCGCACACGTACGCGTGGCGGAGTAGAGCCGTGGCCGACGTAACGTGCAGTCGCTGCGGTCAGACGCGTGAGGGATTCGAGCGTCCACCGTTTCCAGGCGCAATTGGCGCGCGCATTGTTGGTGAAATTTGCAAGGATTGCTGGGGCACCTGGCTCAAACAGCAAACGATGTTGATCAATCACTACGGTTTGAACGTGATGGATCCACAAGCGCGTACGTTTCTCACGCGAAACATGGAAGCGTATTTGTTCAAATCAGGGCAGGCGGACGACGTGGATACTTCAAAGCAGGGAACGATCAGTCACTGACGTTCAATTGCGTTGAATTGAAAGACCCCAATCACCACTCGGCGATTGGGGTCTTTTCTACTTCTGACGGGGAAATTTTCTGCTGCGGCTTGGCATCTACTTCCAGCTCAATGCCACGAGAAGCCGAGCCCAATCTGAGAGAAATTTACTTGTGACCCATCGAACGAGGCACCGACGCCATTCAAGTACGGCGTTAAGCTGAAATTCTTCGCCACACGAATGTCGTAGCCTAATCCCAAGACGGCTCCAGTTCCTGTTTGACTGGCCGAACCAAATCCAGTTGTCGAAGCACTAATGTTTGCGATTCCCAATCCTCCAGAAAGATAAAACCCACCAGTTAGAACCGGATAAAATTTCACTAAGGCGGTGAGCGTTCCCATGCTCAGTGTCACGCCAGATTCCTGCTTGGTCCATCCGTTCGATGATGCGCCCAGCAACAATCGAGGAGTGATTGTCCCGCCCAAGGACAGCTGCCCACTTACGCCGGTCGATCGGCTGCTACACTCGTCACATCCCAAACTTCCGGCGCCAAGACCCAGGGTCAACCAAAAGCCATGTCGTTCCTGCGGATGGCCTTGCGCCGATAATGGTGTATTGCCGATTCCGAGCGAGACCAATACAGCGATAAACGATTTCCTGAGTAATCCATTCAACATTTGATGCCTTTGGGTGAAATGCCAGTGTCTTTTTTACTGCCTAAATGCGGAAACACAATAAAAACTGTTGCGTCGGGACGGCGACTCCATAAACACTATCGACTCCTCGTGAATATTGAACGATTGAGGAAATCTTTAGTGCGTCTGGCGCGCCTTCACGGCGTCAATGAATTTCTGCGCGTCGTCGGCACTGAACGTCGCCTTGTCGCGAGAATTTCCCGACGTGTTGATATCCGTTTTTCCGCCCTTGGAATTGAAGCGCAAATGGCCGTCTTCGTAGCGCAAGTCTTCAATGTCGTTCACGTTGATCGCCACAACAAAACCCATTGCTCCATTTACTGCTCCGGCCACCGTGCTGGCAATTGCTGACGCGATTGCACCTCCACCTTTCATCGAAGAATCAACTGTCTTGCCAACAGAGTTTCGCAGGCTGTCGGACAATTGCATGCGCACTGTATCGCCGATGACCGAGAGTACTAATGCGTTGTCGGAGCTGGTGATTTTCACATCGCCCGCGCCCATTGGCGGCAATTTGTCAGCCGCAGAACTCGATGCTGCCAGTGATTGATTCGCATCTGATTTCCTGTTGTCGCCGCTGCAGGCGCTGGCAGAGATCGACAGCGCGCTGAGGACGACTGAACCCACGATGTGCTTTATCAGATTTCGCATGTTTCGTCAGTGAAAGGAAACAGCCCCAATCACCATTGGTGACCGGGGCCGTTTTGTTAGAGCGCGAAAATCCGCGCTCGATGATTACATCTTGAACGTCAGGCCGAGGAAGTAAAGCGCGGTGTTCGAACCACCACCGAGCTGAAGCATACCTGCAACCTTATCGGTCAGGTTGTAGCGAGCTCCGACTTGCAGCCCAAAGCCGAGACCCGATGATGCGCCGAAATTATCTGAATTGAAACCGGTGTACGAGCTGCTCGATGAGTAGTTCGTGAAACCAAGGCTCAAGCCGCCGTAAAGATCGAGTTTTGGCTGATCCTTGAGCTTGTAGTGCACGTTGCCAATGGCTGCGATGGGGATTGCGCGAAATGTGTACGTACATCCGATCGAGCAATCGTAGGTCTTTTGTGTGAAACCAATAAAACCGCCAACGCCCAGCGTGAAGTCAGGTGCGAGCTCCTTGGCTCCAACTTCAAAAGCAACACCGCCGCCAATGCCGAAATTGTTGCCACCACCCAACAGACCGACCGAAAGAATTTTTGAGCCAACGCCGAAGTTACCACCTTGGGCAGAGGCGATGGAAAGAGGGGCAGCCAGGCCCGCAACGAGGGCGAGTGAGCGAACGAACTTTCTCATGGGCGGATGATTGATTGTGAGTGATTCCTGCGAGGTGCAACACGAACAGCGATACACGAACTGCGATACGCATGAGAGCACAGTGGAGTTACACGCTTGCTCAAGCACCCCGATGTTGGCGTCGTTCTACAGCTTACGCAAGTGGGGTGGATGACCCAACGCGTGTTTTGCGCTGCGAATTAGATCACAAAAGAAAAACACCCCGATCGCCGAAGCAATCGGGGTGTTCCTTTTTGTGTAGCGAATTCTCGCGGCGTTTCTTGGTATAGCGCTAATTCACGCCAGCGATGTATCGCGCCAACCGACCACAGCCCGTACACTTCAGCGTGACGTGGGAATGCGGTGGCGTAAGTGCAGCCGAAGGGTCTCGTTCAATCTGCCCTGAACATGATGGGCAGCTGAGCGGAAGACCGCTGCGATCTGAAGCGATCAGATGCAGCGCCTGCGCGGGATTGTATGTGTTGGGTCGAGGCTTTCGCATCAAAATTCCTCGCGAAAAGTGCGACGATTCACCACTCTGGGAATCGAATGCTTAAACCTAACTGGTCCTGGAAGTGACCGGCACTGCTGGTTACAAAAATAACCGTCATAAATGCGTTAGATGGTTTCGCTATAAGCAGACTGCAAAATTTATCAGTCCCAAGGAAGCGGACGGCGCCAAAGACGACGACCCAACCGCCACGATCGCTTGGCCGACAAAGCGGAAGACCCCCCCAGCGCAAACATGTCAGGGTCGGCAAACTCGTCGAGCATATCCCCAGCCTTGGCAGAAGCTTCATCGGCCCAATGCACAATTTCCGCTTCAGTAGTCATGGGCTGCACGGGACTGCCGAATTCCAGGGCCCCGTGATGCGACAGGACGAGGTGCAGCAACTCGTGATGCTGCGACTCGGCCAACACCGGCCTGAGCTCCACCAAACGACGGTCGAGCATGAAGGCGCCCAGCGTGACGTGACCAAGCAGCATGCCAACCGAGGTATGTGAAAACCCTTCGGGAGAAACGGCGTACGCTTCGACCTTCCCGATATCGTGAAGCAACGCTCCGGCAACTACCAGATCGACGTTCGCCTGACGCACGGTGCGCGCCGTATGCTTCGCTATGGAGGCGACCTCCCAGACGTGGAGCAGTAACCCTCCAAGCTTGGCATGATGGCCGTTGACCGACGCTGGAGCGCGCTCGAAGGCCACTCGGAAGGCATCGTCGGCAAAGAACAGGTCCACGACTCGCCGCAGCGAAACAGACTTGAATTCCGCTCTCAGCTTGTCGACGCCATCCCAGACTTTTTCTGTCGGTACATCGATCTGCTCGAGAAACGCGGCGGGGTCGTACAGATCGACAGGCAGGACTCGCACTGGCCCCGTGAGTTGCAGCTGCCGCTTGCGGGCGCCATCGTCACCAAAGGCCCCCACGTCGCCAATAACCTGTACGACTCGCCCCTTTTCAGCACCGGCCGCCCAATCCAGCCGCTCCGACCAAATGGGAGCGGACTCAATCGTACCGGTGGAATTTCCCAAAGTCAGGACTACGAAAGGCAGCCCCGCACGCGTCGTGCGCTCGGATCGGTCACGCACGAGAAATTCGTGCTGGACCCGATCACCAACGGCTGCACTGCGCAAATCAAATGGAGGCATCCCGCAAGATCAGGGTTAACAAGGCCCAGCAGCAAGAGCTCGGCAACGGAATGACCCTTGCGCGGTTGAATTCGTACGCCGAGGCTTCGGGATGATGACTTCTACGCGATTTGCAGATACTGACGTCGAAGCGGGAACCGACGAATCAAATAAAGTAGGGCGTGAACCCGACGTGACCGAGCGCGAGAAAAACGCACTCAAGTTCTGGGTAAAACTTTCGCGTGCGCACAACGCCATTGCTGCACATGCCAATGCAGACATTGCGCGTCACGGCATGACACTCGCGGAATTCGGCATTCTCGAAGCACTCTACCACCGCGGCCCAATGCTACTCGGCGAAGTGCAACGGCGGATTTTGGTGTCCAGTGGCGGAATAACCTTTCTGGTAGATCGGCTGGTTTCGAAAGGCCTGGTTGAGCGCCGTCAGTGTACCGCCGACAAACGCGCCCGCTACGCTGAGTTGACGGAGAAAGGAGAACGGTTTGTGGCAGAAATATTTCCGCCGCACGCGACGGTTATTGCAGCAGCAGTTTCGTCGCTAAGTGAAGAGGAGTTGGCGGACGTGTCGTCGTTGCTTCGTCAGGTTGGACTTGGTGCGCAGACTACTGCGGTCGGTGAGCCGACGAACTCCGACGGCGAATAGGAAATTCTTTGGAATCGTGCGTGTCGCGGTTGCTTTGCCGCCTGTAGCGAATCGCAACACGGTAGCTGAACTACAACATCACCGCACCGCGCCTCACACCAATTGCCACAGCTTCGGCGCGAGTAGTCGCTCCGAACTTTGCGAAGATCGACTCCACGTGGGCCTTGACGGTGTGCGACGAAATGCCAAGTAGATGCGCAATGTTCTTGGTTGCGTGACCTTGCGCGAGCAGTGCGAGAACTTCGCGTTCACGGGCACTCAGTGGGAGTGATTCTCCCGGTGCGCGCGCCGCGGATTTGGTAACGCGTGGACGACCGCGCTGTGACGCGCGCGCCAATGCGTCGGCGACGCGCTGTTCCAGCACAACCAAGCCAGTTGCAACCGCGCGAATTGTTGCGACAACTTCATTTACGGAAGCGTCGATGGAAATTGTGGCGCGAACGTGTTGCGACAGCCAGGTCGCCGCGGTGGCAAAGTCGGATTCGGCTTCGTTGCCAAAGCCAATCATCAAAACAACGGGCACGCCGACTTCGGCGAGCAGCTCAATGCCGGTGGTGACGGCAGTCTCGTTCAGTTTGACTACTTCGTCGTCCAACGTGATGAGTACGACATCGACGTCATTTGCTGCGGCACTGGCCGACTGACGCCGATCGTCGGCGTGCGTGGCCGAAGCGATTACACGCAGTGCATCAACGGGTCGGCTGAGGAATTGAAAGCCCGACGCGTGATTAGTCGCGGCAATGAGTGTTGCAACATCGGGCGCCCGAGAAACGGCACCATGCACAACAAGAACACGCAGCAGCGCGCTACTCATGCTGGTTGTCACATCAAAGCGCGCGCTGCTGTCATAGCATTGAAACCTAGTGCGGACGACGCGGTCCGTTGCCGTGTGCAAATCCCCAACCAAAGGAGTTCGCAAAGTCGCGTAGGTGTTCAAATGCTTCTTCGGGCGATTGACCGTCACGACCACGGAAGGCGCGTTTCAAATCTCGAAAACTTCTTGCATCGAAACCGCAGCGTTCGTCGAAATGCGCGCGATGGCCGTCGTGATCGTGATGACGATCTCCGCGCGGACCGCCGCGATCGTCCCCACCACCACCGCCGCGATGCCCACCGCGGCCATGACCGCCACTGTCGGAGTTCGGTTGCGCGTGTGGTGATTCACCGATGACAACCGGCAATTCAATTACGGCTCCCGCACGAATGATGCGCGCGGTGAGTGTCTTGCCGACAGTATCCGGCCCGAGGATGGTAAGCACATCCTCGGCCTCGCGGGTTGGCGTGCCGGCCAGTGAAATCAATGTGTCGCCGACAAACATTCCGGCCTTCTCCGCCGGGCTATCGGTCGCAACACCGACCAACAGCAACCCAACTTCCTGTGAAAGGCCGGCGTCGGCACGCACTCGTTCCGGCAATCGCACAGGTTGCGTTCCAACGCCAAGCCATCCGCGCGGAATGCGGCCGCCGCTCAATAGTTGATCGACAACGCGATCAATCGTTGCTGCAGGAATTGATGCAGGTGCGCTCCGCGCGAACACAGCGTTGCTAATACCAACAACGATGTTCGCAGCGGGTTGGCCGCCGCGCACTAACACAGAGCTGTTGATGCCGACAACATTTCCACCTGTATCGACTAATGCACTTCCGGAAAATCCGTCGTGAATGGCCATGTCAACACGAACGAGTTCGGAAATCTGCCCGCCTTGCCAGGTACGCCACTCGCCGCCAACTGTGTGAACTGTGCCAAGCGTCGCAGTGACTTTTTCACCCGGTCGCCCAACTGCGAGAACAATGTGGCCAGGACGAAGTGATGTAGCGCCGGCCGCGGCGCGCGGCGCGGCCGGTACACTGTCGTCAGCGATTTTGAGTAGCGCGAGATCGGTACTTGAGTCGCGACCAACGAGCGTGGCTGCAACCTGCCGCCCGTCTTCCAGCGTTACGGTAATGTCGCGTTCGCGACGAATGGTGTGATCGCTGGCAATTACGTAACCGCTTCGCCAAACAATTCCGCTCGCGGGAATACGGCGACGCGCGTGAATTGCCACGATGGATGGAGCGACCGCCGAAACGGCATTGGCGAGCGCGTCGGAGAAGGCGTGAAGCGTTTCCCCGAGACCGCCGGAATCTGGATTGGACATGGAACCTCGTTTGAACTCGTCGCGTGCGATGACTGCAGGCACCCCGGCATTCGGAGGCGAGGCCGCGACCTGCACTAAGAGTGGCAGAGTCGGGAATGAGGTTGTATTGGCCGTTGGGGGGATAACTGCAGGCTGAGAGCTGAAAAGCCGACGGGCCAAAGAGCCGCTGCCACCAAAGCCAAAACGTCAAAAAGCGATAGCAGCCGAAAAAGAAATACAGCCTGGAAAAACAAACAGAAGAATTCAGAATAACAAAAGACAGCTTTCAGCCGCGCTGCATGCAATTGCTTACGTCACGTATACCACATCGCCGTCACTGTCGATGCCGAGTTCCTGGTGAAGGCCGCAGACGCCGCACACGAGATTTGCGTGCCAGAGCTCGTCGAATTCCTGTTTGTGCTCGATGCTCGATTCTTTCACGCTGAATTTGCGATAATTGTACTCGGCACAACGCGAACACGCGTGAGCGCGCGCAATGCGTTCCGCGCGCTCGAGGGAAATGCTCATGACTGATCAACCATTTGAGTCTTTGCCATCACTCAATGCACGCGGTTGGCCGGGATAGGTCAGGCCAGTTGAAGGTGCAGGATTCGCGCTCGCTTTCGGTGGAGATGAATCATCAGGCGTACGAGTGTGTCCCGTTGCCGCAACCATCTCTTTCAGGCCACCCAATGCACCCATAACGCCGGACGCTTCGGCGGGAAGAAAAATTGTGGTGCCTTTTCCTTGAGTCATCAGAGGCAACGCTTCGAGATACTTCAGTCCCAACATGTACATCGCCGCCTGACCATCGGGTAACGCTGCCGCAATTCGCGTAATGGCTGTCGCTTCTGAGTCTGCGAGCGCTATTCGTGCCTCGGCCTGGCCTTGTGCGCGCAAAATTGCGCCCTCGCGATCACCTTCGGCGCGACGAATTTGGGCTTCGCGTTGTCCTTCGGCTTCGAGTACAGCGGCGCGTTTCGATGCTTCCGCGTTGGTCACTGCAGCGCGACGCTCGCGTTCGGCGCGCATTTGCAATTCCATGCTCTGCTGAATTTCGCGCGGCGGTTCAATGCTTTGCAGTTCAACGCGCGTAACATCAACTCCCCACCCAATTGATGCTTCTTCAATCACTTCACGCATGCGCTTGTTGATGACGTCGCGACTGGTAAGCGTTGAATCGAGCTCCATGTCGCCAACAATGTTGCGCAATGTTGTACGCGTGAGCGTTTCCAGCGCGTAGGGCAAGTTCTGCACCGAGTACGTGGCCTTTTGCGGATCGGCAACGCGATAGT
>JBDUAX010000162.1:0-9008 GCA_040004455.1 Gemmatimonadaceae bacterium | reverse complement strand
TACGGTGCGTCGGTAGGCGGCGGCTGCACCCGTGTACCGCAACAGCGTTACTCACTGCAAATGCGGTATGGCTCGTCTCCCGAGAACGTCGACAAATTGTCGAAAAGTGTGTTTGCCTCGATCGACTCTGTCAGCAAAACCGGCCCAGCGCAGAGTGACCTTGACAAGGTGAAAGAGGCGCTCTTGCGTTCGCACGAAGTCGACGTAAAAACGAATCAGTATTGGATTAGTAGTATTCCTCTGCTCAAGCTTACGGGCGAAGACTATTCGAAACTTACCGATGGCTACAACGCAACAGTGAAGAGCTTGACCGTCGAGCAGCTACGTGATGCTGCCCGGAAATATCTGGACATTACGAACTACGCGCGGTTCGTTTTGCTTCCACAGAATCCGAAACCAGTTCCGTAAGGCGGCCGATGGCCGTTTGTCTCATGAAGTGGCTCGCGGCGCTGCGCGCATCCGGTTTCCCTGGCCGTCGTCAAAGACGCTCGAGATATGTTGGAAGCGATTCGTCGCGGAGTTGGGCACTGAGCTGAGTTCGCTGTGGCAATTGACCAACGTGGTCCTCTTACGCTGGTCCAGGGGTGCGCACCGCAATGCGACCAACCACGCGCACCCAATTCACGCGGCCATTTGCATCGCGCACAAATTCTATGGACTGTCCGCTTGACGGCCCGTCGGTAACGACCACGCGATCCACTCCATAAAACGCGACCGGCATCGCATCACCCGCCCGTCCGTTGTTCGATTTTTCCTGCACGAACATTTTACCTCCTTCGGTGCGCACGAGCACCGTGTTGCTCGGTCTCGCGTACGTTCCGACGTATGGCATCACATCGGGCTGCTTAACAAGCGGTCGCACCGACGGCAACGTTTCAAGCAAACCGCGATGCGCGATGCCCTGATTCAGCGCATACGTTGCGCCCAGATATGATTTCAATGCTTCGCGTTCGACATCCTGAATGACCCGCCAACCGGCATCCGAATTGGTGAGAATAGCGATCGCAAAATTTCGTTCGGGAACGATTTCCAGCAAGAGAATGTGTCCGCTCAGCGTGCCACCGTGTCCGGCGGTGCGAACAGCCCCCATGCGTCGCAAGTGCCATGCGATGCCGATGGAATCGTCCGTACCTTGTTTCGCTGCCTGCGGAGTGCGCATCCGCTCCAGCGATTCTTTCGTGAGCACGCGAGTGCCGTTGGCAGCAGTGCCATCACCCAGATGAAATCGCGCGTACGTCATGAGGTCGGCAATGCAGAGCCCAACACCACCCGCCGTGACGCTTGATGATGGCGTGAAGGGCCGCTGCAAAGTCGCCACGCCGTTCAATGTTGAATGTCCAGCGGCAAAACGCTGCACAATAAATTCACCGGGCGTTGTGCCCGCGTGTTCCAGCCCAAGCGGTTGACAGACGAGATCGCGAATGGCGCGGTTGATTGAGGTTCCGGTCACCGTTTCAATAACGCGCCCCGCAAAACTGAACCCGGCATTGTTGTAACTCCACGCCGCACCCGGAGGCGCAACTTGCATCAGGTCTGCCATGCTGGCAACGAAGTTTTTCAACGTCTCAGTCCCGCGATCTGGTCCCGATACCTGCCCTTCCCAACCTCCCATATGCGTAAGCAAATGCCACACGGTCACGTCGCGACTGACAGATTCGTCGCGCACGCGAAATTCGGGAATGTACGTGCGTACGGGCGTTTGCAAATCGACTTTGCCCTGCTCGACCAGCCGCATCATCGCAGTGGCGGCAAACGTTTTGGAAATCGATGCAATGGGAAAGACTGTATGCGCTGTAATCGGAAGCGGATCTTCAACGTTCGTGATACCGAGTCCGCGAATGGTCACCACGCCGTTTTGGATAATGCCGAGTGCGACACCGGGCACGCCGTGCGTTTTCATTTGCGCTTCGGTGAGTGAAGCAATTGCTTCGAAGCGTGCGTCGGTGGTTGTTTGTGCGTTAATCGTTTGCGGAAATTGTGCGCCGAACGTAACCACCAGTGTTGCACTGCAACGGAGAATTTGAACGCTCGCCATCATTTTGCGGTGCTCCGTTTGATGTGTGGACACGTTTCGAACTGCGTGTTGATTTGCGCCGGAATGCGTCGGCGACAATTGGAGCAAAATGTTTTCGGGCTTGATGTCGCGGTGAATAACGCCAAGTGAGTGCGCGTAGTTCAGTTCGTCGGCAACTTCGCGCGCAATCCGTACCGCATCATCCATCGGCAATTGCTTTTCTCGCTCCACCGAATGGAGAACCCCGATTGCGACATCCCGATCGTGTTTGACGTCGTGCGCGAGATACACGGTCGCCGTGCCGCCGGCGCCGAGTTCGCGGTCGATGCGGTAGCGGTCGGCCAGCGCCGATTGCGGCCCCGGGAGAGTTTTCACGCCCCAATGTCGTACTCACACCAACGAAATGCGATGGCGCTCGCCTGGTGCGCAGAGTGTCCAGGGCCCGGTCTTTGGGCCTTCGATAGCTGGTTGGACCTTTTTGATTATGCTATATGAGCCTGATGCAATCTCTGTCCTTTTCCGATGCCAGGAACGGCCTCAGCGCACTGATGCGAGAAGTTCGCGGCGGCCGACGCAGTCGAACTTGAAGGCTTTTCCGTGTCGGGCAGTTAGAACATTGTTGTAGAGAGAATTCCCCTACCGAGGTATCCAATGCGCCGCCTACCCGTTTTTGCGATTGCCATGTTCGCTGCATCGGTCTCCGCTGGTGCGCAATCGACGCCGCACGAGAAGCTTGCGCGCGAGATCTATAAGCAGCTCATCGAGATCAATACGGTCGATTCCGTTGGCTCGGTGACAAACGCGGTCAACGCGATGGCCGCGCGTTTCAAGGCGGCCGGATTCTCCGAAAGCGACATCCACGTTCTGATTCCCGACGGCAAGCCGACGAAGGGGAATCTCGTCGTGCGCTATCACGGTCGCGGCAGCGGGAGCGCCGCGAAACCGATCCTGCTCATGGCGCACCTCGACGTCGTCGCGGCACTGCGCGCCGATTGGCCGCGCGATCCGTTCACGCTGAACGAGGAGAATGGATTCTTTCTCGGGCGCGGCACGTCGGACGACAAGTCGATGGCGTCGATCTTCGTGGCGAACATGCTCTGGATGAAGCAGGAGGGTGTGATTCCCGATCGCGACATCATCCTGATGCTGAATGCCGATGAAGAGGGGGGCAATGCCAACGGCGCCCACTGGATCGCAGCAGAACACAAAGATCTGATAGATGCGGAGTATGCCATCAACGAAGGGGGTGACGGCTCTCTGGTGAATGCGAAGCCGATTGCGAACGGGGTGCAGGGCGCTGAAAAAGTGTCGGTAAACTTTACCTTCACGGCGGCGAACACTGGCGGCCACTCCAGCATGCCGCGCCCCGACAACGCGATCTACCAGCTTTCGACGGCGCTGCTGAAAGTGAGTGCATTCGAATTTCCCGTCGTGCTCAACCCGGTAACGACCGCGTACTTCACGCAGTCAGCTCTCGTACAGCCGAACCCGGAAATCGCCGGGGCGATGAAGGCTATCGTCAAAAACCCGATGGATTCCAAGGCGAACGCGGTGCTCGCAAAGGATCCGTTCAACCATTCGGTGCTCCGCACCACTTGCGTGGCAACACGACTCGCCGGTGGACACGCGTACAACGCGCTCCCGCAATCCGCGACGGCGAATGTGAATTGCCGCGTGGAGCCGACATCGACCTACGAGTATGTCAAATCAACTCTGGAAAAGGTCGTCGGCGATACGGGTGTGAAGATCAGTTTCATGGGAGCGAAGCCGACCGGTTTGGTGGGCGCGCCGCCGAGCGCGGTTCCTCCAGAGCTGCTCGGCGCCATCACGACCGTCACGAAGAAAATGTGGGGCAACATTCCGGTCGTACCAGTGATGAGCACAGGTGCGACGGACGGAAAATATCTGCGCGCCGTCGGGATCCCGACGTTCGGCGTGAGTGGACTGATGTACGAGGGCGAGGAACGAAACATGCATGGCCGCGACGAGAAGATTCGCGTGAAGTCGTACTACGATGGGCTGGCGTTTCTGGATCAGTTGGTACGGGCGCTGGCGGTGAAGACTAAAATGTGATGGCGGAGGGCGGGGAGAGACGCGCGACGACGTCGCTCATTTCGTAACGCTCGCCGCCGTCGCGAGACACCTGAACACGAGCGTCACCGGTAGGGAACGGTCGAACAAACACTTGCATGCGCCGAGTTTCTGCACACAGTTGAACAATTCGACTTGATCATTTCAGGAAAACGGAGTTGCACATGCGCCTGACCGGGTCTGCGTTCGCATTTTCAGCGTTGATGTTTGTTGGATGTTTGATGGGGACAGGTTCAAGCAAACCCGGTTTGATGGGGTCAGGTTCGCAGCAAAATGATGCCACCGTTCCGGCGGCTGACTGGCCCACGTTTAATCGAAATCTCGCCGGTGATCGATTTTCACCGCTCACCGAAATCAATCGGACGAACGTTGCACAGCTGAATGTCGTGTGCCGTTACGCGCTTCCCGAAGTCACCGCGTTGCAAACGGGGCCGATTGTTGTTGCGGGCACGATGTATTTCACGACCGATACCATTACCTACGCAATTGATGCGGGCACATGCGCGGAGAAATGGAAGAACGTGCGACACAGCCCGACACCGAATCGATTAGCGGTGAACCGCGGTGCGGCATATATGAATGGCCGCCTGTTTCGCGGCACGTCCGATGCGCACATTGTTGCCATGGATGCAATTGACGGACATCAACTGTGGGATGTCACGCTTGATGTTGCGGGCAAGGGTGTAACCGTTCCAATGGCGCCGACGGCGTGGAATGGTCTGGTGTTTGTTGGAAACGCTGGTGGCGATTTGTCCGGGATTGTTGGCCACGTGTACGCGTTCGATGCGCGTGATGGACACGTGGTGTGGAAGTTCGATGTTGTGCCAGAGCAAGGGGCTGCGCGTGCAACATGGCCAACAGCCGATCGCTATCCAATTTCCGGTGGCGCGTTCTGGACGGCGTTCACGCTCGATGAAAAGAGTGGTGTGCTGTATGTGTCGTCGGGAAATCCTGCGCCGGACTATGACATTGCCGTGCGTGATGGTGACAACCTGTACACGAATTCATTGATTGCACTGAACGCGACGGACGGAAAGTTGCTGGCGTACAATCAAATTGTGAAGCACGATTTTCACGATTGGGACGTAGATAGTCCGTCGCCGCTCGTGACCACGAAGGGTGGAAAGCAAATTGCCGCTTCGGCGAACAAGGATGGATTGCTTTCGGTGCTCGATCGCGCTCGCGTGAAAAACGGTGTGATGCCAATGCTGTATCAGGTGCCAACGACTACGCGCGAAAATATCGATACGCCATTGTCGCGCGAAAAGAAGATCCGTTTTTGCCCTGGCAACCAGGGAGGCAGTGAATGGAATGGCGCGGCGTTTCACCCGCAGTTGAACACGTTGTATGTGGGCACCGTTGACTGGTGCAGCAACGTTCAGCTGATTCGCGATTCAGTGACTGTTCCGCCAATGGGCTCCGGTTGGTTTGGCGCGGCGTCACAAAACATGGATCCTCAAGCGAGTGCAAAGGGGTGGCTCACGGCATTTGACGCGGACAATGGTGCAGTGCGTTGGAAGTTTGCGGCGCCACGACCAATGCTCGCGGGTGTTACGCCGACGGCCGGTGGATTGGTATTCGCGGCAGATTTGGGTGGGACGTTGTATGCCTTTGATGCGGCGAGCGGCAATGTGTTGTGGCAATCGGCAACTGGACAATCGATGGGTGGCGGCATTATCAGCTACGGCGCGCAAGGCAGACAGCGCATTGCTGTTGCAACGGGAATGAAGTCGCCTATCTGGCCTGGCGGTTCTGCCGCGAGTCAGATTGTGGTGTACGGTTTGATGGGGACGGGTTCAATCAAACCGGGTTTGATGGGGACAGGTTCACTGTTGAAAAATGATACGGCGGCCCCGCAATTTATTGCGCACGAAATCGCCACCGGACTGCGAGGTGGTTACCAAGTCGTTGCTGCCGATGTGAATCACGACGGTAAACCCGATTTGATTGTAGTCGCAACCGGACTTTCGGAACTTGTGTGGTTTGAGAATCCATCGTGGCAACGACACGTCATTGCGAACGGCTTCACTGGCTTGATCAATATTGCCGCGATGGACATTAATGGCGATGGAATTCCTGAAATTGCAGTAGCGTCGGCATTCTCAACGAAGCCCCGCGAAAGCGTCGGCATTGTCGCGCTTCTCACGCACAACGGCGACGTCACGCAACCGTGGACAACGCGCGAAATTGATCGCACACCCGCCGCCCATCGATTGCGCTGGTACACCGATCGCAATAACCAAAAGTGGTTGTTGAATTCGCCACTCGCCGCCGCGACGGCCGAACCGCCGAACTACGGTGATGCAACGCCAATTTACGCGTACCGAGCGCCAGACTGGAAACGGGAAATTGTCCCGAGTGCCGAATTTGGTGTTGTGCATGCTATCGAACCAGTTCGATCAACAGCTTGCAACGCCTGTTTTATGTCGGCAGGCTTTGCGGGCATTCACCAGTACGAATTTGCAAACGGAGCATGGACACACCGCACAATTTCGCTCGGCAATGCCTCGGCGGTTCCAGGTGGTGGCTCGAGTGATGTTGCGGTTGGGCGACTTACCAGTGCGAACAATTTCGACGCGTTCTTCTTTGCCGCTATTGAACCTTGGCACGGAAACCAGGTTGTCATCTATCGTCGTAGCACGTCGCAACTTTTTGCGCGAACCGTTATCGACACAGCGGTCGTCGACGGCCATACGATTGTCGTAACTGATCTCGACGGCGACGGTGCTGATGAAGTTGTTGTTGGTCAACGCGGCGGTACGCACAGCCTTTGGGTCTATACTGTAAATTCGAGCAGAACCGCGTGGACGCGCACGACACTGGACGAAGGTGGAATGGCCGGCGCCGGCTGCGTCGCAATTGATTTGAACGGCGATTCGCGGATCGATATTGCGTGCATCGGCACGGCGACCGCGAATCTCAAGTGGTATGAAAACATCGGGCACCCGAAGAGCACTCATCAAACAATTCAATTGAAGCCGGGCCGAGCGCAATCAAAGTGACGTCCATTTTCGATCGCGACGCCGTCAACGCATTTTGCCGGCATACACACGTTGCATTGCCTCCAACCGCAAACGGATTGCTGGATGGCCTGACTTTCGGATTGAAAGACATCTATGACATCGCGGGGCATCGTACCGGGTTTGGCAATCCCGATTGGTTGACGTCGCACGAACCCGCAACACATTCGTCATCGGTGTTGACGCGATTACTTCATGCGGGAGCGGAGCTCGTTGGAAGAACGCACACCGAAGAAATGGCCTTCAGTCTCACGGGTGAAAACGCGCACTACGGAACTCCAACCAACTTCGCCGCACCAAATCGCGTTCCTGGTGGTTCTTCGAGTGGATCGGCGGCGGCGGTTGCCGCAAGCTTAGTGGATTTCGCAATCGGCAGCGACACCGGCGGCTCGGTGCGCGGACCAGCAAGTTTTTGCGGTATCTACGGCATTCGCACAACGCACGGTCGTATTGCGCTCGATGGTACCTGCGCACTCGCACCCAGCTTCGACACGTGCGGTTGGTTCGCGCGGCGCGCCTCAGTCATGTCGCTGGTTGGAAGTGTGTTGTTCAACGGTAGACCGCAATCGCATCAAACCTCTTCGCCAGGTGAGCTGCTCATTTCACACGACGCGTTTGCATACATCGACGCCGAAGTTGCAGCGGCTCTTCAACCCGGCGTCAGGCGCGTGCAGTCACTGCTGGGCAGCGCGCGTTCGATTGAAGTCAGTCGCGAAGGCTTCGGCGCGTGGTACGATGTGTTCCGTGTTCTTCAATACGACGAAATCTGGAAAGCGCACGGCGAATGGATAACCCGCACGCATCCAACATTCGGCCCGCAAATGATCACGCGTTTTGAAGCAGTCAAGGCTAACGACCAAACACAAGTTGCACCAATGAAAGTGGTGCGTGCCGACATTGCGGAACGATTGAACAAGCTGCTTGCCGACAATGCGGTGTTGCTCATGCCAACTATTTCCGGCGTGGCGCCGCTTCGAGGTGCCTCACCGAAAGACACCGTGACCTTCCGCGAACGCGCGCTGGCACTGCTGTGCGTCGCCGGGCTTGGCGGACTCCCTCAACTCAACTTGCCGTTCAACACGCTTGATGAACTGCCAATTGGACTTTCCATTGTTGCCGCACGTGGAAACGACGAAATGCTGCTGGCGATTGCAGAAGAGTTGGAGCAGATTGGCGCATGAAATACACCGACGCCCAGAACTACTTGAACGGCGCATTTGTCGCTGCAAGCGTTGCCGTGATCGACGTACACAACCCGGCCAGCGGCGAGGTCATTGCGCACGTACCGCTCTCAACTGCTCGTGAAGTTGACGCCGCCGTTCGATCAGCACGCGCGGCGTTTCCGGCCTGGTCAACGCTGCCAATCAAGGAGCGCGTACAGGTATTCTATCGTTACAAAGCGCTGCTGGAAAAGAACATCGATGAATTGTCAGCGCTGATTACCGAAGAGAACGGTAAAATTGAAAGCGAAGCACGCGCCGAAATTCTGAAGGCGGCCGAACTTACCGAGTTTGCGTGCTCACTTCCGCAAATCACTCCCGGTGAAATACTCGAAGTAAGTCGCGGCATTGAATGTCGCGTTGAACGCTTTCCGGGTGGTGTAGTTGCCTGCATTACGCCATTCAATTTTCCAAGCATGGTTCCGCATTGGACCATCCCCAACGCCATCGCACTCGGCAACTGCGTTATTCTCAAACCGTCCGAGCTCGTTCCACTCAGCGCGCGTTGCATTGCAGAGCTATTGACGGAAGCAGGCCTGCCCAGCGGCGTGTTGCAAATTGTACACGGCGGACAGGACGCCGTCGAAGCGTTGTGCGATCATCCGGATGTCGCAGCCATCAGCTTTGTTGGATCAACGAAAGTCGCGAAAATTGTGTATCGTC
>JBDUAX010000161.1:0-9045 GCA_040004455.1 Gemmatimonadaceae bacterium | reverse complement strand
GGCAGATGGCAAACGATTCGGGGTTGGGCCACGGAATGTGCCAGAACGTGATGATGGTTGCGTTCGGCAATTTGTCGCGAATCATTCTTGGTAGCAACGCAAAATGATAATCCTGCACGAGTACAATCGGGTCTGACGATTTCGACTCGGCAACTACGGCCTCGGCAAATCGCTGATTCACTTGACGATATGCATCCCAGTCGGACCTGCGGAACGTGGGCCGCACATGCGCTATGTGGCAAAGCGGCCAGAGTCCTTCATTGGCGAATCCGTAGTAGTATCCCGCTTCTTCCTGTTCGCTTAACCAAACGCGACGCAATTGATAAGCGGGTGATTCCGGTGGCACGCCAATGTGATCACGCGAATCGACCACGTCGCGATCGGCCGATCCGCTGCCGTGCGCAATCCACGTACCGGAACACGCACGCATGATGGGCTCGAGCGCAGTAACTACACCACTCGCTGGCCGCTTGACATCAACGCTGTCGCCGACATGCACGTGGATGTACGGTTCGCGATTGGAGACGACAATAACTTCCTGCCCTCGCAACTCGGTGTGAAGCAACGCGCGCAGTGACTCAGGTGTCCAGGTAGTCTGTCCTTCGTCGCGATTCGCATGCGCCGACTCGATATCGCGCAATAGCGAGCGCAGGTCGCGCGCCACCGGATGCAGTTCGGGGGCATTTTCGCGTTCGGAGGGACGCAGAAGGCCTTCGCCTCGCATCAACGCGCGTACACCCTGCATCCAACCGCGCCAGCTCAGTTGTGCAATGACAACCGTAATGAACGAAACTGTCAGGCCCAGACCGACAAACAGATAAAATAAATATTTTCGTGTTTCCTTGCTGCGTCGATCGACATAGCTCATGTCATGCACAAGCACCAGCGATCCACCAGCCACGCTATCAATTGCGACGGGAATTACCGACACGTGCAGTGGGCCGCTTGGTGCATTGAGTCGTCCGCCTGTACTTCCTGAAAAACGCGTCAGATCATTGCATTTGATCTCCCCTGGGAATTGCCGCGTTGCAAGCGGCAAGGAGTCATTGAGTGCGCAATAGCCGACCCCATACAATCGCTCATCCTGTGTCAATCGCGTGAAGAATTGCACAGTGCGCGCCTTGCTTCCCGTCTCAAGTAGATCATGCAATGGTTCCTGCGCCGTATTCGCAATCAGATTCGATCGCAAATCGAGATCGCGCACAAACCAGCGCGAGGTGAGCTGATCCGTCAGCGGCACCAGTGCATAAGCGAATGCGGCGAGCGTCACCAGAAGTGGGACGATGAAGCGAAGGGAAAGACGCATGTCAGCGGGACCTCGAAGTCGTGATGGCGTTCTTACTACACCCAACAGCTATTTCTGTCCCCCTGCGCAACACTTTTCGTGGTGTCAGTTGAGCAGGCTGATGACTATTGTTTCCGGAGCCGCTGCACATCCGGCATAACGACGATAAGCCCATCTGCCGGCGTTGTATTCGAATGGCCTGCCACCAGATGCTCCTGATAGCGATCGAGCGCATAGTCAAATGGGTTTGATTGATCCATATCAACAATTTCCAAATCGGTTCCGCTCATTGTGAGCTTACCAAACCGCAACGTTCCACCATGAAAATACATGAAGTTCTTCGCGGTGGAGCCCGGGCGATGCGTGAGTGGGACGCGCGATGCCTCTTCGCTGCCAAATGTCTGTCGCAATCCACTCGGTTCCAACTTGATTGACGTAAGTGTTCCACGAATGCGCGGCGGCGGCAACATTTCTGTCGGGCTCAAAATGAAATCATCACCCTCGATGCGCGCGCCGTGGCCGGGTTCAAGTTTGACGAGTTTGCCGAGACCACCAAGTTTCGCAGAGAGTCCCTTGACGCCAATTCCCGCAACTCTGATTGCAGTTGGATGCACGCGAATTTCACCGTCCGGCGTTAACGACATTGCCGCCCGAATACGAAACGACAACCAGACCAATTTCTTCATTTCTCCCGTCTGCACCATCTCGTTTCTGTCAATGAAGACATGCAATTTTCGCAACGGCGATTTTGCGTAACCAAACACGTGGCGATTGAGCAACGTGGCAAGACTAAGCGTGTCAATTGCAATATCGCCGGCTTGAATGTTGATGATCATTGAACCCTTGTCGTTCAATGCCGGCGGCGCATTTGCGTTTGCGGGCAACACAGTGCCCCGCAAGCGATCAATCGACAATACAATTCCCGGCTCAATGTGCATGTTCACGTGCTGCATATCGGTGTGTACGGTACCATTTCTCGTTGCGGAATTCTTCTCTTGATCTCGCAACGAATCCCGCTGACGATCTGGCGACGAATCAGTTGGACGAACTCGCAACGAATCTTTCACAATTTTCCCGAGCGAATCACCAGGCACGACCGCTACGACGGCACTGTCGTTCTGCGTGGCCGCCGCACCACGTGTGCCGCAGGCCAGCATCGTCGCAATCAAAGACCATGAAGTCAGGACCACCGGGATTCGCATACATCAAGTAAACAATCGAAAGATCCTGGTTCCCAATCCCAGCCAAACGCCATCCGTCCCATGCCGGCGGTGATTATTGCCTCGCTACTTTCGCAACGAAGAAACGCGCACCACCCTTAAAATTCATTCGAAAGTCACATTACACTCCTGTCGCTACCGGCGGGCGCTCGACAACTTGGTTCGCGCACTATCGCCCCTCATTCACGACCTCACGTCGGCAACGCCACCGCCAAATATGATTAATCACGCAAGTTCCCGCCGCGAATTCCTCAAGCAAACGGGCGGAGCACTTGGGGCCGTTGCCATCGCGGGTGGCGCGCTCAGCTCCATGCCTTCGCTGTTGTCTGCGGCACCCGCGCCCGACGATCGCGCCCTACTCGTATTCGCAAACGCCGCCGACGTAAAGGAACTGATGAACACCGCACTCAACGCCGCGAAAATGGCGGGCGCTTCTTACGCCGATGTTCGACTGAGTCGCCAACGGCAGAATTTTGTGCTCACGCGCGAGCAACAAATTCAGAACGTCGTCGACACCGACACAATCGGTTTAGGTGTGCGCACGTTGGTCGATGGCACGTGGGGATTCGCGGCGACGCGCGTTCTTACCAGCGACGGCGTTGCAGCGGCCGCAAAAGAGGCAGTTGGCATCGCAAAAGCTTCACGTCTCGCCCGTGATCGTGCGATTGAGTGGCTGCCCTCCCCTGTGTACAAAGACGTAACCTGGAAAGGATCATTCAACGTCGATCCATTCGAAGTCTCTGTGGAAGAAAAAGCGTCGCTGCTCATCAAGGCCAACGCCGCTGCAATGAAAACATCGAAAGTGAAATTCGTGGCGAGCGGATTCTTCTTCGTTAAGAATGAAGGCAACTACGCCAACACCGACGGCTCAGTTATCTCGCAACAGTTCGTGCGCAGTTGGCCGACCATGCAAATCACCGCCGTCGCTGCCGATGGTTCCGATTTCCAGAATCGCACCAACGTTGTGCCGCCAATGGCGCGGGGCTGGGAATACGTTTTGAAATGTGATCTCGCGGGCAACGCACAAAAATGGGCCGAAGACGCCGCTGAAAAACTCACCGCGAAGCCCGTCGACGTAGGGCGCTACGATCTCGTGCTCGACCCGTCGCACCTGTGGCTCACGATTCACGAAAGCGTTGCGCATCCAACCGAACTCGATCGCGCAATGGGCTACGAAGCGAACTACGCCGGCACGAGTTTCGTCGCGCCACCAGAAAAACAACTCGGCCAACTTCGTTACGGGCCGAACATCATGAACATCAAGGGCGATCGCACGCAGGAAGGCGCGCTCTCGACCATTGGTTACGACGACGACGGTGTCAAGCCCGACGAATTCTACATCATCAAGAACGGAATTCTCGACGACTATCAAACGACGCGCGAGCAAGCGCCGTGGTTGCGCTGGTGGTACGAGAAACAAGGGCGTCCGGTGCGCTCGCACGGCTGCGCCTACGCACAAGGATGGGACAACGTCCAGTTTCAGCGCATGCCGAACGTATCGCTCATGCCTGGTGAAAAAGATTTGTCACTCAACGATCTCGTTTCGGCCACCGATCGCGGTATTCTCATTAAAGGCGACGGAAGTTTCTCCATCGATCAGCAACGCTACAACGCGCAATTTGGCGGACAAACATTTCACGAAATCAAGGGCGGAAAAATTGTCGGTGTGTTGAAAGACGTCGCCTATCAAATTCGCACCCCTGATTTCTGGAACTCCCTCGACATGCTTGGCGGAAAGTCTTCGTATGAGTTGGGTGGCAGTTTCTTCGACGGTAAAGGCCAACCAGGACAGGTGAACGCGGTGAGTCACGGCACGCCCCCTGTACGATTCAAGAACGTAAACGTGATCAACACCGGGAGGACCGCATAATGTCTGCAAATAAGCGTGAAGCGCTGAGTCGTCGAGCGGTGCTCGCTGATCCGGTTGAGTCGTTTCGTCGTGGCGTGCCACTCGAAGAAACGGCGTTGTCGACCATTCTCACACGTGATGAGGCACAGGCGATCATTGCAAAAGCCGTGAAAATGTCGAAGGCCGACGGCATCGACGTCGCCATCAACACGTACTACAACGGCAACGTGCGCTTTGCGGCGAATCAAACGAGTACGTCGGGTGGAACGACCGACGCGCAACTCTCAATTCAGAGCAGTTTCGGGCCAAAGCATGCGTCGGTTTCGACCAACGATTTGTCAGACGAAGCCATTAAACGCGCCGTCGATCAAAGCGAGCGCATCGCGAAGCTGGCACCAGACGATCCTGAAGCGATGCCAGCAGTTGGTCCGCAACAATACACGTCGGTAAACGCGTACTTCGAATCGACCGCGAATTTGACGCCGGAAGATCGCGCGAAAGCATGTCTCATTGCGCTTACCATGGCGCGACAGGCGGGAGATCTTAAGGCCGCTGGGTTTCTCACCACCGGCGTTGGTGCAAGCGCAATCGGCAACAAGTCGGGAGTGTTTGCGTATCGTCGCGTTACGAATTCGAACTATACGCTGACCGTGCGCAGCAATGACGGCACTGGATCAGGTTGGGCTGCGGCCGATCATCCAGACTTCGCGCAACTCAACGCAACCAGCGTTGCCGAACGTGCAACCGAGAAAGCGCGCGCGTCACGCAATCCCGTTGCCATTGAGCCGGGCCGGTACACAGTCATTCTCGAACCGCAAGCAGTTGGCGATCTCGTGCAACTTATTTCCAACTACACCGACGCGCGCTCAAGCGACGAGGGGCGCAGTCCATTCGCAAAGCAAGGCGGCGGCAACAAGATCGGTGAGAAAATTTGCGATCCGCGTGTGACGCTGCTTTCTGATCCCGCCGATCCGCAATTGCTTGGTCAATCGTTCGACGGAGAAGGCATGCCACTTGGCCGACAGGTTTGGGTTGAGAACGGCGTTCTCAAACAACTGTACTACTCGCGTTTCTGGGGCAAGAAGCAGAACAAGCCCGCAACGCCTGCACCCAGCACATTCAAGATGATGGGTGGCACTGAATCAATCGATGATTTGGTGAAGGGCACAACGCGTGGCGTGCTTGTAACGCGTCTGTGGTATCTTCGCGAAGTGGATCCACGCACCATTCTCTACACGGGCCTCACGCGCGACGGCACGTATCTCGTTGAGAATGGAAAAGTCACGAAGGCGCTCAAGAATTTCCGTTTTAACGAGTCACCATTGTTCATGCTGAACAATCTCGAAGCGCTTGGCAAAGCCGAGCGGCTTGCGGGAACAGAACAGGGCGGTGATGTGGTGATGCCGGCTATTCGCGTGAAGGATTTCAACTTTACCAGTTTGTCGGACGCAGTGTAGCACAGAATTTCTTATTGGCTCACGCGCGCGCTATCATCGGCACAACAATTCCAAAGATGATGTCCGCCCACGCGTGAGCCAGCATTCCCGGTCGCAAGCTGCGACGCCACTTTGCGACCAGACCAAACAGAATGCCGAATACCATAATGAACAACGATGTCAGTACGCCTTCGTACAAATGCAGGAGTCCAAACACAATTGCCTGCAGGCAAATCGCGGGAAATACACTGCCGGTCATTGCTTGAAATTGTCGTTGAAAATAGCCGCGAAACGCGAACTCTTCGCTGAAGCCTGCCGTAATTGAAACGCCCACCCAGAGAATCGATTCGACAATGCCAACGGGAAGAATCGCGTTGACTGAAGAGCCCGCAACCGATGCGTTATGCGAATTTGTCAATGTCGAGGCAATCGCGACCATCGCGAGCCACGACAGCAACATTCCCATCGCAATCAGGATGTCCATTGCAATTGCTCGCGGAGATTTCCACGAACCCCCAATAAGTTCGCGAATACCAATCCCGTTGCGTTTCGTGCCTTGCAGCACGCCATACGCCAGTGCCCATTCGGACAGCATCATCGTGATGTAGAAGCCAGACATTGGCGGGCGACTGCCAGCGCCTGTTCCATGCTGACGCGAGATGAACATCAGCTCACTGGCAACGCACACGGCGAGAATGCACAACAGCCGAACCGTGTGTGTGTTCGAGGCGACGCGGACTGACGCTGAATTTTCCGAAGTCGCATCCGCGATACACTCAGCAGCAGATTCAGCAGTAGAATCAGCTACAGATTCAGCAGCAGAAGCAGGCGTTGATTCAGGCGTTGATTCAGGCGTTGATTCAGGCGTTGTCATTATCGGATTCATTACAGTCGTTGTTACGAGGATGATTTGACAGGTCGCTGATCATGCCTGTCACGCTTTAGGAGCGCCGCAATTGATTCTTCACACCATTGCAGATGTGCCTCGGTCTGCAGTTCTCCGTGACGTACAGTCATCAGCCACTGCGGAGCATCCGGATGCGAACCACGTTCGCGCTTGATTTGCTCACCCAGCACACGAATGCTCGCCACGCGAGCCGTGGCGCGATCACGCGATTCGCGAAGATGTGTCAGCGACACATCGGCCTTAGCAGCGCGCCCGAAAAACAACTTGAGCAACAACTGGTTGCGCGGCGGTTGCGGCTCGGCAGGCAAGGCAATCCAATCAGCAAGCGCCGATTCACCGCGTGGCGTGAGCGCAAATTGCTGCCCTCGGCCCGTGTCTCGCGTGGTGCGACGCACCGGCGTGATGAGCTTGAGCGCCGTCAGTCTTTTAAGTGCTGGATAGATTTGCCCGAAACTCTCCGACCAGAAGTAGGCCAGGCTGTCCGCGATTTCGCGGCGAAGCTGATAGCCTGACATCGGCTCGAGTTTGAGCATGCCCAGGAGCGCGTAGTCGGTGTTGCCAAGTGAAGTCGTCATAATATCTAATAGATATATCTAACAGATGTATTGGGGAGGGCAACGGGGGGCAAAATATATCTGACAGATATAGTGAGGTCAGAGCCAAGAAATTCGCCGGGACAACTTTCAGCAGAAGGGCGATGCGGCCTCGATATGCGGCGAATAGTTTCTGCTCCATGACTTTTGGCCAATTTCGTCAACAATGACCGGCCCGGCTTCCGCGCTGCCGGACCTCGCCGACGGCACCGTATTCGGCCCCTATCGCATTAACCGCCTGCTGGGCAAAGGCGGCATGGGCTCCGTGTACGAAGCCCAGCACATTGTCGACGGTCGCATAGTCGCATTGAAGCTGTTGAGTGTCGATCTCGACAAGCTCGATTCGCGACAACGATTTCTGCGCGAAGGGCGCGTCGCCGCAATCATCAATCATCCGAACGCTGTCTACATCTACGGCACGGAAGAAATCGAAGGCGCACCCGCAATCAGCATGGAGCTCGTGCCGGGTGGCACGCTTGAAGACAAAGTCAAAGCGCGCGGACCATTGCCCGTTGACGAATCGATCAACGACATCATTCAGGTCATTGATGGACTTGATGCAGCGCTCGCGGCAGGCGTGTTGCATCGCGACGTAAAACCGTCCAACTGCTTTGTCGGATTAAACGGCGTCGTCAAAATTGGTGATTTCGGATTATCAAAGCCGGTTGATGGCGATGAACAAAACAAACTCACGAAAACGGGATTGTTTCTTGGAACGCCCGTGTATTCGTCGCCGGAACAACTGTTAGGCGAAACGCTTGATGCGCGAAGCGACATCTACGCCGTTGGTGTCACGTGGTACTCATTGCTGACCGGTGAGCTTCCGTATCATAGCGGTTCGATGATGCAGGTTGTTGCGGCAGTACTGAATGGCGCACCGGCGCCACTCAGCAGCCATCGCAAGGACATTCCCGACAACGTTGCGGCCGTTGTTATGAAAGCGATGGCGCGGAAAGCTGATGATCGCTATCAGAGTTACGCCGAGTTTCGAGTCGCTGTTGCCGCGTTGCTGCCGAAGGAGGCTACGCCGGCGACGCTCTGGGATCGCTTGCGTGCGTGGGTTGTTGACAGTCTCGTGCTCACGTTCGTTTCGTGGGCAGTACTCGTACTTGTGCTGAAAGTCTTCGGCATTGTAAAAAACAGCGAAGCTCCAATGCAAGTCTGGGGTGCAGTGTTCCTCAGTTTCGCGCTGTTGCTGACTATTCAGGCTATTCCGGAAGGGCTTCGTGGTGCGACGCTGGGCAAATGGCTGGTCGGAATTCGCGTGCGAAAGATTGACGGAACACTTCCCGGATTCGCGCGCGCGGCCGGTCGTGTTGGAGTTTTTGCGATTTCCGAATTGGTCACGGTCATCGCGCAGAGCTTGCTCACTACGCCTAACGAAAAGGCGAGCGTGGCCGTGATTCTGGATGTGGTGTTTCGCGGTTTGTTGTTCGTGACGGTGCGTAGAGGAAAAGGATTAGTGCTGTTGCAGGACTATCTCACGGGCACACGCGTAGTGCGACCGGTTGGATCGATTGCACAGCGACGCAGCGAAGCACATCGCGTTGAAGCACCCACGTTGAATGGCAACGAACCACGCATGGGGCCATACATCGTGTTGGCCCCGATCAGCGCAGGGAGCGATGTCACGCGCGGCTGGGACCCCACCATGATGCGCAACGTGTGGATTGTGCCACGCGCTGCGGGCACCCCCGAAGTCAGCCAGGCACGTCGCGACCTGGCACGCCTCACGCGTTTGCGCTGGGTAGCGGG
>JBDUAX010000160.1:0-9058 GCA_040004455.1 Gemmatimonadaceae bacterium | reverse complement strand
GAAATATTCATTGAGCTGTGCCGCCATTTGATCGGGGGGCAACGATTCCGCAACTTCGGTAAATCCGCGAATATCGCTGAACAAGACGGTTACTGGCTTGCGCACGCCGCCGAGCACCAGCTCCCCTGGCGCGGACGCAATGTGCTCGGCCAACTGCGGCGTGAAGTAACGCTCAAAGTTCTCGCGAATGCGCGCTGCGTCGCGAAGTCGCATCGCCGTTTGCTCGCGCTCCACGGCAGTCGATGCAATGCCCGCGTACGCGACAAGAAAATCGAGATCGGCATCGGTGAATGCATTGGCGTCGCGCAAATTATCGACATACAGAACGCCGAGCGTGTCGCGACCTTCGCCCAGCAGCGGCGCGGCAAGGGCAGAGCGAACCGATTGCATCATGACCGACGCGCCCGCCGTGCGCAGGTCTACGCTGGCGTCGTGCGTGATGAGCGCTACTTGCCGTTCGGCAACGCCTTGCGCAATGGCGCGAGGAACCGGGCGACCAATTGTTGCGCCGCTTCGATCACGCGCAATCCGCGTGTCAAAGGTTCCATCGGACTGACGAAGCAGCACGGCGACGCGATCGGCAGGGAAGACCTCGAACAAATCGTCTACAATTCGGTCGAGAGTTGCTTGCAGATCACCAAGCCGACCAAGTCGCTGTGCCAACGAAACAAGAGCCGCCAGCCGACGTCCCGCAACGGCGTCAACTGCTTGTGACGGCGACGGCATCAACCGCTCGTGCACTTGTGTGCTGCTGCCATCGAAACGCGCTGGTGCGGCCTCAACAATCGGCTTGGGCGCCGATTCGAGCAGCGTGAATATCAGAACGACGCCGCCAAAAGTCACGTGATCTCCGGCGTGTGCGACCGCGTCAACGATTCGTTTGTTGTTGATGTACGTTCCGTTCCGGGAACTCAGGTCGCGAATTTCCAAACCCTTTTCAGTGGCGCACAATTCCGCATGACGACGCGAAACGCCAACGTCGAGAATTGGTACATCGCTCGTTGTCTCACGACCAAGTATAAGCTTCTTGCCCAAAGGCAAGCCGAAGCGACGGTCGCCTTCAGGCGAAACCAGATTCCACTTCGCGACTTCGCTCATAAAACCTGCGCTTTACGCGCGGCGCGGGCGCGACCAATGGCCGTAAGAATTGCGCGCGCTTTGTTCTCGGTTTCTTCCCATTCTTTTTCGGGAACAGAGTCGTACACAATTCCGCCCCCTGCCTGTACCGATGCAACGCCATCGGCAATAACGCACGTGCGAATGGTGATGGCGAGATCCATGCGCGTATCACCGGCCGCGATATAGCCAAGTGCGCCGGCGTACGCGCCACGCCGTTCCGGTTCGAGTTCGTCGATGATCTGCATTGCGCGAACCTTAGGCGCACCACTCATCGTGCCAGCGGGGAAAACGGCGCGAAACGCATCGAGCGCACTGTATTCGTCGCGCAATTCCCCTTCAACCTGGCTCACAATGTGAAACACGTGCGAGTATTTCTCGACCACCATGAGATCAGTAACCTCAACGGTTCCGTAACGCGCGAGCCGACCGACATCATTGCGACCAAGATCGACAAGCATCACGTGTTCGGCGCGTTCTTTTTCATCAGCCAGAAGTTCGTCGGCCAACGCGCTGTCTTCCTCAGGTGTACGGCCCCGCGGGCGCGTACCCGCAATTGGGCGCACGGTGACGCGCTTGTCGGCGACGCGCACGAGCAGTTCCGGAGAACTTCCCACCAATTCAAGACCGTCGAGCACCAAATGATACATGTACGGTGACGGATTCAACGCTCGCAGCGCGCGATACAACGTTGTTGGATCGAAATCGAGTTCGACCTCCATGCGACGCGCGAGCAATGCCTGAAAAACATCTCCCGCGAGAATGTATTCCTTAATGCGACCAACCGCCTTCAGATATTCGTCGCGCGGAAACATTGAACGCGCAACTGCTGGTTTGGCTGATTGATCGATGTCGAGTGGCGGCAACGCCACGTCATTTTGCAGGCGACGTGTTGTGTCGTTGAGCGTTTTCTGCGCTTCGTCGTACGCGACCTTCAGCGACGCGTCATCGGATCCCACGGCGATTGGTACCGAGACAATAACGCGCGCTTGCCCACGCCAGTTGTCGATTACAACGAGGGCGTCTGTAAAAACAAAACACGCGTCCGGATAATTCAGCGCGCGCTTCGGAGCGTTCGGAAGATTCTCAATGTGCCGCACGACGTCGTAACTGAAAAACCCGACAGCGCCGCTCCAGAACTGGCCGAGTTCTGGCGCATCAACCGGGCGCATGTCGCGGACAATTGCCTGCAGATCGGACAACGGGTCTGCTGGCGTGCGCGCGTTGTGCCACCCGTCTTTCGCATTCCAGTCGTGAATCACGCCATCGCGCAAGCGCCAGGCGCCACGCGGCGCTGAGCCCATGTACGTATAGCGCGACCACGCCTCTCCACCCGCTGGTGCCGATTCAAGCAGAAACGAAAACGGCCCTGCACCCTGTCGCAGTTTTGCGTACGCCGCGACTGGAGTTACGAGGTCCAAAAGGCAATCGCGCCAGACCGGCACAAGTCCGCCCTTCGCCACACACGACTGCGCGGCCTTTTCAAATTCGGCATAGGATGTCACCCCGGAAGATTGGTCGCACTGCTGGTTCATCGGCAAGCGCGATCATACCTTGGATGCATGAAGAATTCGCTTCGAGTGTTCAGCAGGTGATGCGGGACCCAATGCAACCGGGACTTCGTACACAAATAGTACCGGGGGTGGTCGATGTTGTCGTGCTTGCGCCGATCGAGGGCGCGAATGTCGGGTCAGGTAAGGACCCGTGGAAGGTATTGACGCTTAAACGAGGGCTTGGTACGCGGTGCACCGGTGCATGGGAGATTGTGCACGGTCGAATCGAAACCGGAGAACGTCCGGAAGACGCCGCTGTGCGGGAGACTCGGGAGGAAACGGGGCTCGAAGTAGTCAAGCTCTACAGCATCACGGTCAATGCATTCTATTTGCACAAGATGAGCACGGTGCAGCTGGCGATAGTGTTCGCGGCCGTGGTGAGTGGCGATGCCAAGGTGACATTGGGCGGAGAGCATTCTGCCAGCCGCTGGCATTCGTTTGCGGGTGCGGCGCGCAAGTTGGCTTGGCCGCGCGAGAAGGAGGCGCTGGTGCACGTGAAGCACTTGCTGCGAACAGGTGATGCGGGTGCTGTGGAGGATGTTCTCAGAGTTTTTTGATTCACGACTGGCAACATGGTGAAACACGCTGCTACAATCGCACTCGCCATTTGCTCAATTCAACTCGAACATCAGGTAATCAATACTGGAGCAAGCGAAGCGCACATTAAACCATCTGCCATGTACAAACTTCTCGCTACTATCACGCTGGGAATTGCGCTGCCCGCGTGCGCCCCATTGCCGCCTTCGGCAGTGCAATCACCACCAACCGCGTATGTCGCGGCGACGCGCAGTGCCGCCGATTGCATGCCCCTTTCACACGGAGCAGCAGCCGATTCCTATGCGGAATCAAGGTTGCATCTGCAATTAGGAGACGAAAACTATCCAATTTCGAAGCGAGTATTTTTGCCCGACGTGCGCATTCGTGCAACAGCGGTCGAGAAAGAGACGGCAACACTCTTCATTCGCTTTGACGAACGCGGTATTGCAATGCGCGACAGTGTTCGGGTAACCGGAATTCCGAATGGCGCGCGAATGCAGAATTTAATCGAAGTCGGTCGCAAGACCGAAGTCTGGCCATTGGTCAGGGAAGGCTGCGCAGTACCCACTTGGGCACAACTTTTCTACGGTGGAAAAATTACAACGAAAAACTAGACCTCACATTCACCGACTAGCATACCTGCAAGCGCATTCAAATTCGCTGCAGACTAGTTTCGAACTTCGGCCGGCGGCTTCTGCGCCGCACCTGCGCGTGAGCGCACCGCGGTACGCTCTTGCTCAACGCGCTGCAATACACTTTGCCAATCAGTTGACGACGCAGTGTTCTCCATTCGCGCCGTCAGCGGTTGGTTGGT
Organism: Gemmatimonadaceae bacterium; assembly: GCA_040004455.1. GTDB lineage: Bacteria > Gemmatimonadota > Gemmatimonadetes > Gemmatimonadales > Gemmatimonadaceae > Gemmatimonas. Next base: position 5,038 of record JBDUAX010000160.1, on the reverse strand, counting down.
GTCCAATTGTCCGTCAAACACGTACAGCGCCGATTGCTTCTCGCGTTGCTTTACTCGATTCTCTCCGAACCCATTTGTCATCGCGAGAACATCAACTGGACGAAAGTCGTGCCCGACATTCTGAATGATAAATTCCTGCGGACTGAATCGTGCTTCCCCTTGTTCCACTCCATAAAAAGTTACGTACCACAGGGAATAGCGCTGCAGGCGCGTGCGATCGGCAATGGAGTCGATTGTGCGCTTCTTGCTCTCTTTAAGCTGCGTCATCACACGATAGGAATCGGGTGATAACAGGCGAATCATGCGTTCGTCAAGCGGAATGGCCTTGATTTGCAAACCACCGGGCAGCGTAAACTGCAACGTGATGTCATCCTGACGCAGTCGTCCAAACCCTGCGGGAAGAAGATCGAGCGAGTCAACGCGATTCACGCCAGTCCCATTGACCGATCCCTGTGCCGCTAACGAACGACTGACGGACGGCGCGCATGCTACCGCCATCAACAGCGTAACGAGATGCAGATTTTGACGAACAAATGCGAGCTTCATTCAGCTACCTCGTTTCGTCGGGTGTAGTCGCTGCAACTTCGTTCGCCTTCTCTACATCACCTTCAGCACTGCCGTCGTTCTCAGTGACATCTGCAACACGCCAGGCTGGCTGCAACAGCAGTTCGTTCAACGCGATCGCCAACGTGTCGCGCCCTTCTCCAGTTCGCGCACTGAACGAAACAACCTGTTCTGCATCCAACCCCAACGATTCCGACAGCGCCGTAATACGCTCGGCCGCGACGACGGTGCCGAGTTTATCGACCTTGGTCGCAACAACAATGGTTGGCGCGCCTAAATCTGCGAGAAAATCGAGCATCTGCAAATCGTCGTTCGATGGGTCGTGACGCACGTCCAACAACATCACTACACCAGCCAACGTCGGGCTGTTCGTCAAATACCCCTCAATTAGCGGACGCCACTCAGCCTTTCGCGCCTTGGAAATTTTGGCGTAACCGTACCCAGGCAGATCGGCGAGTACAAACTGTTTGTTGACGCTGAAAAAATTGATCTGTCGCGTGCGACCCGGCGTATTGCTGACGCGAGCCAAGGCTTTTCGGCGCAGCAGCACATTCAGCAGCGACGACTTCCCTACGTTCGAACGCCCCGCAAACGCCACTTCAGGGAGTGTCACGGTTGGACGCCAGCCGCCCTTCGTTACCTGCGGCCCAAGAAAATCGAGATACCGAATGACCAGCGGATCGGCCGCGTCAGGGGTCGTCATTTGTCGTTCGACAACATAGTCTGACCGGGAACGCCCTGTTGAATTATGGGCGCGCTGCCTGGCACCACTGTGATGTCGTTGCTGGATGACGAGCGCTTTTTTTTCGATTTGCGCGGTACGGCGTCGGCGTTCACCAACTGCGGCTGACGCAACGCCAATGCAAGGACTTCGTCCATTGTACGGACCGGATACCACGTAACCTGCTCGCGAACATCGGCCGGAAGTTCAGTGAGATCTTTGATGTTGAGCGCCGGAACAATCACGTTCTTCACGTGATGCCGATGCGCGGCAACGCCCTTCTCACGAATTCCACCAACTGGTAACACTCGCCCGCGGAGCGTGATTTCACCGGTCATTGCAAAGTCACCGCGAACCGGAATACCACTCAGCGCACTCGCCAAAGCCGTCGCCAACGCGATGCCAGCCGACGGCCCGTCCTTGGGAGTTGCACCGGCCGGTAAATGCACGTGAATGTCGCGCGTTTTGTGAAAGTCAGCAGGAATTCCAAGTTCGGTTGCTCGCGAACGCACATAACTCAATGCGGCCGCTGCTGATTCCTTGATGACGTCGCCAAGTGTGCCGGTGAGTTGCACACGGCCTCGGCCTGGAACAACGCTGACTTCGATTTCAAGCAGGTCTCCCCCAACCGCGGTGTAGGCGAGTCCCTGTGCGACGCCAACTTGATCGTTCAGGCGATGATCATCCTGCTCGTACGGTGCAGGGCCCAGCAACGCCGCCAAATCGGCTCGGGCGAGCGTGTACGATGTTGCCGCCGGATTTTCGCTGGCCTTGCGCGCAAGCTTTCGCGCGAGTCGCGCGATGCGGCGTTCGAGGTCGCGCACACCAGCTTCCTGCGTCCAACCGCGAATAACGTTTGGCAACACATCGTTGTCGATTTGCACCGACTTCGGATCGATGCCAGCCATCTCCAGTTGACGCGGCCACAAATAACGACGGGCAATTTCGAGTTTTTCGTTTTCGAGGTAACCCGGTAAGCGAATAATCTCGAGGCGATCGCGCAGTGGTTCCGGAATTGTCGAGAGCGAATTCGCGGTCGTTACGAACATCACCTGCGATAGGTCGTAATCGACTTCGAGGTAGTGATCAGTAAACGTGTGATTCTGTTCGGGATCGAGCACTTCCAACAATGCCGCCGCCGGATCTCCGCGCCAATCGGCGCCCATCTTGTCCACTTCATCAAGCAGTACAAGCGGATTTACAACTTCTGCCTTGCGCATCGCCTGAATCAAACGGCCAGGCAACGCACCGATGTACGTACGCCGATGTCCGCGAATTTCCGCTTCATCGCGCACGCCCCCCAACGCCATGCGCACAAACTTGCGATTGAGTGCCTTTGCGATTGAACGTCCGAGCGATGTCTTACCAACACCCGGCGGACCAACCAGACAGAGAATTGGACCCGACAGTGAACCAACGCGACCCAACACCGCGATGTAATCGAGCACGCGTTCCTTCACTTCTTCCAAACCGAAGTGATCGGCGTCGAGAATCTCTCGCGCGTGCGCAAGGTCGAGCGTGTCGGTGCTGCGTTCCGTCCACGGCAATGCAATTGCCCAATCCAACCAACCGCGCGAGACCGCAGCTTCGGGAGACAGTGGCGACGTGCGACGCAACTTCCGTAACTCGCGTTGTGCGCGCGCCGCCACGGCCTCGGGCAATTTCTTCGCGACAATCTGCTTGTCAATTTCCAGCAGTTCATCGCCTTCTTCGTTGCCCAATTCCTTGTGAATGGCCTTGAGCTGTTCCTGCAAAAAGAATTCGCGTTGGTTCTGAAAAAGCGAACCGCGCACTTGTTCGTCAATTTTCTTTTCGAGCCGGAGCAACTCAAGCTCACCGCCAATGGTCTTGAGTAGCGCTGAAGCGAGTGAGCCGAGTGTTGCTTCTGCGAGCATGTTCTGGCGGTGCTCAACGGCCACCATTAAATGCGCGGCGATGCCAAATGCGAGTCGTTCGTCGTCATCGAGCCCCTGCAACAGCCCCACAACTTCCGAGGGCAAGCGACGCTGCATGGCCGCATAGTCTTCGAACATCGTGAGCGCGTGACGCAACTGCACGTGTGTGCGTTCGCGCGCTTCCGTCGATGCATTCGCATCGGTAAGCGGCATTGGCACGAATCGCGCTTCGAGCAGCGGATTCTTCTTCGATGGGAAATAGCGCTCGATTTTTACGCGCGACATGCCTTCCACCAGAATCTTGGTGGTGCCATTTGGTAAACGCGTGACTTGTTGCAAGCGCACAACTGTCCCAACACGATGCAACTGCGAAGGCGTCGGCGATTGATCGTCGGCGTTCTTTTGCGTTACCAGGAGTATTTCGTGACGGCCTTCGGCGGCGGCTGCAATCGCGGCCATGGATCCGCTGCGTCCTACCAGCAGCGGCATCGCGACGTAGGGGAACAACACTACATCGCGTAGCGGGAGAACTGGGAGTCGTGATGCTTGATCTTCGACAGTTCTCGGTTCAGTACGCTTGGTCAGGCTTCCTTCTTCTGTCTCTTCGGGGCGATTTCAAGAAGTGGCGAACCGCCACTCGCAACGGATGCTTCGGTAACCTTCACTTCGACCACGTCATCTCGCGTTGGCAAGTCGAACATGGTGTCCATCAGCGTTTCTTCGAGAATCGCGCGCAAACCACGTGCACCAGTGCCGCGCTTGAGTGCCTTCGTTGCGATCGCGCGCAACGCCGATTCTTCGAAAGTGATTTTCACTTTCTCGAGATCGAACAGGCGCTGATACTGCTTGGTGAGCGCGTTCTTCGGTTCCTTGAGAATTTGCACGAGTGAATCGGCGTCGAGCGCTTCGAGCGGAACGCACACGGGCAAACGCCCAACGAGTTCGGGAATCAGACCATAGCGAAGCAAATCGTCTGGCTCAACTTCCGCGAACGGTGTTTTGGGCGTCGAGACTTTGACCGGTTTGCCAACATCGTTTTCGGCGACGAAACCAATCTGTCTGCGACCAGTGCGCGCTTCGATGATTTTTTCAAGTCCGTCAAATGCCCCACCACAGATAAACAGAATGTCTTTCGTGTTGATCTGAATGTATTCCTGCTGCGGATGCTTGCGGCCACCTTGCGGCGGAACTGATGCAATGGTGCCTTCGAGAATCTTGAGCAGCGCTTGTTGCACGCCTTCGCCCGATACATCGCGCGTGATACTCGGATTTTCCGACTTGCGCGCAATTTTGTCGATTTCATCGATGTACACGATGCCACGTTCGCATTCGGCGACATTGAAATCACCGGCTTGCAGCAAGCGCACCAGAATGTTTTCTACGTCTTCGCCAACGTAACCGGCTTCAGTTAATGTCGTGGCGTCGGCAATGGTGAACGGCACATCGAGAATGCGAGCGAGAGTTTGCGCGAGCAGCGTTTTGCCAGTTCCCGTTGGACCAATGAGCATGATGTTGGATTTGTCCAACTCAACATCATCTTCACGGGCATTGCCGGCGGCGTTAATGCGCTTGTAGTGATTGTAGACCGCTACCGACAGCGCTTTCTTCGCGTGCTCCTGGCCAATGACGTATTGATCGAGAATGCCTTTGATTTCACGCGGTGACGGCACCTGGGTAATGGCGTCAGCAACTTCGCGCTCTTCGTCTTCGGCGAGAATCTCGTTGCAGAGTGCGATGCACTCATTGCAAATGTAGACCGACGGTCCCGAAATGAATTTTCGGACCGCGTCTTTGGATTTGCCACAAAAGGAACAACGCAAATGCTTGTCGTGAGACATGTCGTTTCGGTGCTATTGGC
>JBDUAX010000584.1:0-2712 GCA_040004455.1 Gemmatimonadaceae bacterium | reverse complement strand
AGTCAATGGCTCGACCATTTAAGCCGTACAGCGAAGCAGTCGACCCAAACCAGAGCCCCTGACCAAAAATTGTTCTCGACTTGCCACAATCCCTGCCGAAAGAGGAACTCGCCTGGATTGAGCCGCCCGTGTTGTCCGAGTTGATGCTCAGCGAATCCGATAGCACGCCAGTTCCGTTGCCGAGTACGATCAACAGCGCGCCGCCAGTGCGAACGAATTCCAGAATGTTGTGCACTTCTTTTTTGTTGAGCGGAACAACCGGGTCGAGCACGCCCAGAATTGTCGATGCGCTATCGGGCATGTTCCACGACTCGGCGCGCTCAGTTTTGAATCCAAGTTTCCCGGCCAACTCAAACAGCATCTTTGCGCCAAGGGGGTCGGCCGATGTTGTTGTCAGTCGAGGATCACCCTCGCGACCCGTGACCCGACTGCGCGTAACCAATGCGCTGATAAGTACGAGAACACCCAGCAGTGAGAGTACGACGCCCGAGCGCGCGTACCAAACGGGCTTCTTCGGTGGCGTTGTCAACTCAATCGCGTTGGTCATGCGGCTTTCGCTGGCGCGAGCACCGAACGAGTCAACTGCAACAGTGCCTGATAATCTTCGGGGCTGCACTGCATGTCGCCGTAAATCACGCGATCATACCGCGCGCGAAATAATTGAAACAATTTCAACCACGACACGTGCCGACGACGAAGCTCGCCGGCGTAATCCCCAGTCGTTTTGGATGGATGCAGTCGCAACTCGCCGCGGGAAGCGCCAACCGTGATGAGCGCTGAAAACAGCAAGTGTGCCGCGCGAGTGTAATCTCCAGCACTCGCCAATTGCTCTGCTTCGAGCATCATGGCCGTCGCACCAACGTTGGTGCTGCTGCGACGTGTCTGGCCGCGCAAAACGCGCTCTGAATTCACACCGATAACCAGACGCGCAGCAATCAACGCCAGCGCCAGAATGAGCAGTGTGTACAGAATGACCGTGCCGTACGGCATATGCCGAATGGCGTTGTAGAACTCGAATAGCCGCTGAAAAATCCAGCGGACTATTCGATCCCACAATGATTGCGCCAGTTGGCGGTCATATGCCGACTGTTTCGCAATGGCCGCTACCGTATCACGAATCGCTTTGTCAGTCCACAGAGAGCTCGTGGAGTCCTGCACGAGCCCTACAAGCACTTTACTAACACCAATTACACCGCCGGAACTGCGTTCGAGGGTGCGTGCGATGCGCCGAGGCCGCGTGACATGTGTTCAACGTCGAATCCTTCCACTCGAATGCGCTTGTCATAGTACAGCACCATGTACACAAGATGTACAATCGGAGAAACAACGACTGAAAAAAGCGACGACAACAAGAGAACCAGAAGCGGTCCACCAAAAATGGTCCCCAGCAGCGTGATGCCCAAACTCAAGACTACGTAGATCAGAAAGACGAGCAAGAGCGTTCCCAGAATCGACCACTTGTGACCGTTCGCGAGTGTACTCGACCGACCGAACGCCTGAGTTGCGCCTTTGTTCTCAAGCACAATCACCGACGACACGGCAAAGAAGCTCGCAAGCACGTAAAAAACCGGGAAAATGAATAGCACGAGCGAAATAATCGCGATGAGGCCCAACATCAGCGTACCACCAATCAGCGCCGGTACTCGCGGCAGAACGTCCTTGACAGTTCGTGCAACATCCGCTTCGCCGCCGAGATATACGTCGGAGCCCATTCGAATAATGACACCGCTCACCAATTGAAAGGTGACCAACGAAAGCAGATAAACAGGTAGCAGTTTCAACAAATCACCAGGTGCCGCAGGCGTCGTGCCCCCTTGAATCAGCAGCGTCAAAATCACTTGCGGCGCAGTCGCGAGCGCGGTCACAACGATGTACTGCATCGCGTTTCGTCGGTACAATGCGAATGCTGCGTCAACGATTTCGGACGTCGAGCGGGCCCGTAAATTGGCGTCGGACATTTCCCCGGCATTTGAGGTGAGTACTGGTTGGTACTGGAGGGTACTCGGCGCGAATCATGGTCAGGGAACGCACCCGCAAAACGCGACCCGTCATCGTAGCGTCGCGTCGTCCCCGCCGGAAGGTCGCGCGCGGGTAAACCAGTGACGGTTGGCCGGACTCTTGCTGTTAAGCCGTTGTTCAGGAGGTGTGTTCTCGTGACGAACTGGGCCATCCGGAGTCGACACTAGGAATTCTTCCTCCCTAGTCCCCTTAGCAGGAGTCGTCTATGGACCGGCGTTCCGAGACACGGAAGCCCGCGCAGCACGCACTCCGGTTGGACCTGCCGTCGATCGTGCAGGGAGGCGTCGCAATGTTGCTCGCGTGCACCATCGCCTACTTCATCGGCGGTTGAGCGTCTGGTGCTGGTGCTAGCCGCCTGTCCCGCCGAATTCAAATTCCGCGCTTGACAACGGTCAAGTATTAAATGTTTAATAGTACATGGCCAAAAATGTCACACTGACCCGCCGCGAGCTCGACATCATGTCCATCATCTGGCAACGCGGTAGCGCAACCGTTGCTGAAATTCGTGACGAGCTGTCGGATGAATTGGCGTACCCCACCGTGCAGACCATGCTGCGCGTACTTGAAGCCAAAGGATTCGTTCGCCATACACTCGATGGGCGAACGTTTGTGTTTCATGCCCTGGTGGCGCAGGATACCGCGGCCGATTCCGCATTGCGACGTTTGGTGAGCAAGGTCTATCACGGCTCGCAC
>JBDUAX010000583.1:0-2714 GCA_040004455.1 Gemmatimonadaceae bacterium | reverse complement strand
CACTGATCGGTTTCGGTCGTTGTGAATGGCTCAATGGTTTGAATTTTTGTGTGCGGCGTGAACTGCCACTTGCTTGTCAACTTGAGATTCGAGGTGGCCGACACACGAATTTTTGGCTTGATGGAATCGTCGCCGCAACCGCCGCTCACGGTCGGACCAATGGCTGGATGATACCAGCCGCGGCCCTGGTACGTTACGACCGTGGAGAGCGTCAGATTGTCGCCGTCGAGACTCATTTTGAAGGGCGTTCGCGTTGCTTCAAATGCGAATTCCTGACGTTTGTTGGTCGTGCTTTGAATGCGCTGTTTGATGTCGCCAAACTTCATCGGCACCGCGCCATTTAAGGCGCGCAATATTGGCGCAACCTGATATTCGATTGGCGCGTCAACGACCGACGCTTGAAGTGGCGGTAAGGCCTTGATTGGCACGCCACTCTTCACAATGGCGGGCGCAACCACCTTGATTGCGGACTTGTCGCCGCACGCCGTGGTGAGGGCCATCCCCGCTGTGAACATTCCCCGAATGGCTTTTTGGAACCGAGTTTTCATGATTGAAAGTAAGTCGAAAAGACCGGTTTCACCAATGCCGTTTGGATATGCTCTTCGTGACCTGACTCCAATCATCAATGCGGTTTTATGTTCCTGAATTCCAATCACTCATTTCTTCGATGCGGGCTTCGCTTCGGACTCCGTGTGCGGAGCGGCATACTGCATGCGTTCCATGATGATCGCGGCGCGTGTGGTGGCGTACGGCCCGTTCGGCGACCAGCGAATGGGGGAGGGGAGAATTGCAGCCAGGCGTGCGGCTTCCTCGCGCGTGAGTTTGGCCGCCGACTTGCCGTAATGCTTTTGCGCCGCCATCTCGGCTCCAAAAACTCCATCTCCCCACTCTGCCAGGTTCAAATACAAATCGAGAATGCGATCCTTGCTGAGCAATAGTTCAAGCCACAGTGTGAGATACGCCTCCAATCCTTTTCGAATGAATGAGCGGCCGTCCCACAGGAAAATGTTCTTTGCAACCTGCTGTGTGATGGTCGACGCGCCGCGAAGTCTGCCGCCCGCTTTCTTTTTTTCGATGGCGTTGTCGATTTCGACGAGATCGAAACCCCAGTGCAAGTAGAAGCGATCATCCTCCGACGCGAGAACTGCGCGACGAAGAAATGGCGAAATCTCCTCCCGCGAAACAATCGTGCGACGCGGGTAACTTGGCTTGCTGTGATCAATCAGGCGATCAAGCGTACGACCAAGCATCACCATTGTCGTTGGCGGCTGAATAACCGCCAGCGTCAGCACCATCGGAATGGGCAACAGCAAAAACACAACGCCTGCGATGACCAGTCGGTACATCCACTTCCGCCAGCCAGTTCTGATTTTCTTTTCGCGCGCCATCATACTGAACCCGGTTTGGCAATCATGGTTCGCGCAAATGTGCGGGCGTGTCGTCGGGTTGCCTGCGCCACCGGCGATGTTGCCAGAAATACTGATCGGGGTAACGCTTGATCATCGCTTCGAGCTTCTGCGTGAACGCGAGCACGAGCGCGTCAACATCTGTTTCGCGATTTCCGGTGCGCGGCGCTTCCACCAATTCCAGCAACAACGCATATCGACCACTCGGCTGACGCACGGAGACGCCAAAGATCATCGGCGCGTCGAGTCTCAGCGCAAATACAGCCGGGCCGCGCGGAGTCTTCGCCGGACGACCAAAGAACGGGACAAACGTGCTGGCGAGGCCAAGACCATCTTGATCAGCGAGAAACGCCACCGCGTGATTTTGTCGCAGCATGCGCGGCGATTGACGTACTGCGTCACCATCCCAGATCATTTGCATTCCCCCCTTCGCGCGCGTTCGCGTAAGGTACGCATCAAAAATCGGATTCTCCATGCGACGCGAAACCGCGTTGAACGGAATGTGCGCAGCGATGTAAGCGCCCGCGATTTCCCAATTGCCAAGATGGCCCGTGACGACCACCGCGCCTTTGCCATTTGCTCGCGCAGCTTCAAATAGCTCCCACCCTTCCACGCGCTCGAACATGCCGAGCAGTTGTTCTTTGGAGAGAGCAGGGAGCAATGCCGTTTCGAGTGAAGTGCGTCCGAGGCTGTCGTACGATTTCACCGCTACTTCTTTCACTCGTTGTGGTGTGAATTCAGGAAACGCAGCCGCAATTTGTCGCTCAGAAACACCACGCCGAATTCCGAATGGCCAATACGCGAGTCGCGCGAGCATGCCGAATACGCGACCTGCCGTGCGCCACCCCAGCAAACTCAGCACACCAATCAGCGTGCGCGTTGCTGCGTATTCGACGCGATGCCGGAGAACAATGCGAGGCTGGGTTGGTGCCGAGGAAGCGGGCGCGGTCATGCAATGAAAATAGCAACCTGACCCCGAACCCGTCCCCGAACCTGACCCCAAATGAAGAACGCCGCGTTAATCCCGAAGGACCAACGCGGCGCTCGTTCAACTTCAGTCGCAAGTGTAACCTCGCAACGTCACTTCATGTGCGACTAGTTAGACAACATCACCAGTACGCGACGGTTCGTAGCGCGACCGTTGTCCGATGTGTTCGGAGCAAGTGGGTCGCCTTCGCCAGCGGTACGGGCGTTAACGCGTGACTCAGCGACACCCTTCGACACGAGGTACGCCTTGGCCTGGTCAGCGCGATCCTGTCCAAGTTTCAGGTTGTACTTCTCGCTACCAATGGCGTCGGTGTTACCCGT
>JBDUAX010000159.1:0-9099 GCA_040004455.1 Gemmatimonadaceae bacterium | reverse complement strand
TGGACGACATGGTTTTGGAGAGGCGCTGAGAGACTGAAAAAGATCACGCGCGGACAAAGCACATCAGAGAGCGCGATGGTTACAATGAACCAATATAGACCGCCGCAGACCTCAACCCCACTCCTTTGCGCGCTCTCGGAATTGATGCTCATGGCGGGCTGGATCAGCTTCGCCTGAAAGAAAATCCTGGCGTTCCCGAATTGGTGAACGCGGATGATGTGAGGGTGCGTGTTGTCACGGCCGCACTCAATCATCTCGATTTGTTTGTCCTAGCCGGAATTCCCGGTGTGAAGCTGTCCCCAGATTTTGCACTCGGCTCCGATGGCGCCGGCATCGTCGACGCGGTTGGATCTGGCGTGAAAAGCGCAGCCGTTGGCGAGCGCGTTGTGATCAACCCCGGCATCGTGGACCGCAACTGCCAATGCGAGTACTGTCGCGATGGCGACGAGCCGCTCTGTTTGACCTACGGAATTCTGGGGGAGCATCGTTCCGGGACGCTCGCGGAATACATCGTGATTCCAGCGGCAAATGTTCGCACAATTCCGAACAGCATTTCCTTTGAGGAAGCGGCCGCATTTCCGCTGGCGACACTCACCGCCTGGCGCATGATGACAACGCGCGCGAACGTGCAGGCCGGTGAGGATGTGTTGATTTGGGGAATTGGTGGTGGCGTGGCGCTCGCGTGCCTACAAATCGCAAAGCTGCTTGGCGCAACCGCGTGGGTGACATCCAGCAGTAACGAAAAACTGGCGCGCGCCAGAGACTTGGGCGCGGACCATCTCATCAATCATCACGAAGTTGAAGCCGGACGCGACATGCGCGCGCGCACCAACAAACGCGGCGCGAACGTGGTGATCGATTCAGTTGGTGAAAAAACCTGGCCGCAGTCGTTGTTCGCGCTGGGTAAGCGCGGGCGTCTGGTGACGTGCGGAGGAACGTCAGGTCCAATCGTGACGCTCGATGTGCGTCGCATGTTCTGGAATCAGTGGACGCTGATGGGCAGCACCATGGGAAACGACGCGGAGTTTGACGCGATCGTCGCCGCGTTGCGCGAAGGCCGTCTCAAACCGCCGGTCGACAGCGTTTTCCCATTAACGCAAGCGCGCGCGGCTTTTGAACGTCTGGAAAGTGGAGCGCAGTTTGGAAAAGTTGTTATTCGTCTGTTTCCCGACCCCTAGGTCACAGCGTTTCGCCCCACCCGAATACCGGTTTGCCACCATGCGATGGCGTTCATCACGTGCGGAACGCACGGTTCCCGCATCAAGCCGCACCAGTTGCGTTGAGTGTAACGGTGCGATTTCAAACCGATAAGAGAGAGGCGGCATGCGGGTTTTGATTGCGGATGACGAACCACTGGCGCGCGAACGACTCTCTTTGCTGGTGAAACGCGCTCAGCCGGACGCTGAAATATCAGAAGCAATGAGCGGCGCTGATGCGTTGGTTTTGCTCAGGGCATTCACGCCAGATGTATTGTTTCTGGATGTGCAGATGCCAATGCTTGACGGCTTCGAGGTGCTGCAAGCGCTGGACCCGTTACGCTGGCCGCCAACAGTGTTCGTTACCGCGTTCGACGAGTACGCACTGCGAGCATTCGAGGTCTCGGCCGTAGACTATTTGCTCAAGCCATTCGACGACGAGCGTTTTGTGGCCACGTGGGAACGCATTCGTGAGCGTCGAACCATGAAAGCAGTGGCGCAGGAAACGGAGCGATTTGCTCAGTTGTTGATGCAATTACGAGCGGGAGCGGCCATCGGCGGAACAGCCGCCGACCATCGCGCTGATGCCGGTGCGCAGCGCAAGTGGACCGACCGCGTGCTCATCAAGCGTGATGGTCGGAGCTTCATGGTGCGTTTGGCTGATGTTCAGTGGATTGAGTCTTCGGGCAATTACGTCATTCTGCATTCGGGTGCGCAAAAGCATCAGTTGCGTGAAACACTTACCAACCTGGAGAGTCGACTCGATCCCGACGTGTTCGTACGCATTCACCGTCGTTTGATTGTCGCTGTTGATTCGATGCGCGAACTCCAACCGTGGTTTGGCGGTGATCAGATCATGATTCTTAAAGACGGTACCAAACTGCGCGTGAGTCGCAACTTCCGTGAACACGTTGCAGGTCGTTTGTCGGGCGTGTCGTAGTGCATAAGGTTCCGCCGCAGGTTCGGCTCTTTCTGGTATTGATTTGGATTCTGCCTGCGGCAGTGTCGGTGATCGGCGTGTATCTGGTGTCGCCTCTGTACAATCAGGGCATGACTCTGGGCGAAGCGTTTATCGCCTACCTATTGGCATGGATAACGTGGGCGCTTTGGGTACCGGTAATTCTGTGGCTGGGGGATCGCGTTCCGCTCGATCGAACACGCTGGCCGTTGGCTTTAGGTGCGCACATCATAGGCTCGTTCATTGTTGGCGGCATTCAGGTATTTGTTTTCATGTACGTGTTGCGCGCATTTCGTTTGTTCGATCCATCATTCTCGCCGAGTAGTTTGTTTGCGGTCGGCATGCGCTATTTCGCCGGTCAGATGCTGGTGGTGTACTGGGCAATTGTCTGTGCGCACGCGGCCATTCGATTGTTCGGTGAATATCGCGCGCAAGCACTCGTTGCAGCGCGATTGGAATCCGATTTGGTAAACGCACAATTGCACGCGCTCCGTTCGCAATTAAACCCGCACTTTCTGTTCAACGCGCTCAATTCAGTGGTAACGTTGATTGGGCGGGATACCGCGGGCGCGCAGAAAATGGTGGTGACTCTAAGTGAGCTGTTGCGCGCGACGCTGGCCGCCGGCGATGCCAGTGAAGTACTGCTACGACAAGAACTCGAACTGGTTGAACGCTATCTCGATCTCGAAGCAATTCGCTTCGGTGATCGACTGCACATTGTATTTGACGTGGAGCCCGGACTGTCGTTTGCAAAGGTTCCCGCACTCGTGTTACAGCCGCTGGTTGAAAACGCAATTGTTCACGGGGTTTCGCAACTGAACGAGCGGGGGAGGGTTGTTGTGCGCGTGCGTGGTCGCGATGGAATTCTGCATTTGGAAGTGCAGGACAACGGGCCTGGCCCAATGTCGAAACCGCGTCGCCCGGGCAGCGGAATTGGACTTGCGAATTTGCGCGCGCGAGTTGAACGGCTGTATGGCAACGACTTTGGTGTGACGCTCGAAAGCGTGCCGACAGGGGGGTGTCTCGTTGCGGTCACGTTGCCATTGGTGCTACCCACGCAGCAAGCAGGCGCCGCGTAGGTTTTCCCCTCAGTTGCGTTTGAGTGGCAGCGAAAGAATTATCGGCTTCGGATGTGGCGCAGTCGCGGGCAACAATCCGTTGGCGTCAACACCCTCCCACAAACTGTTTGCAACGTAGACAAAGTTGTTGCCGAGTATTGCACCCCCTGTTGGTGATGACGCGAGTGACGTCTGGTCAATTACCGCCTGACTGACAATGCGTGTTCCGCCGGCGTCGAGCGTCATTCGAACAATGCGGTACGGTACGAACGCATTTTGAATTGCAATGAAGGCGTCACCATAACGCACAATTCCGTCAATGCCAACGGAAGTTTGCCCCGGTGCATCGGCAACGCGAACTACGTCATGGGTTTGTAAATCGACGTGCAACAATCCAACCGAATAGTCAGCAACCCAAAGGCTGCGTCCGTCCGCAGAGGGGATGATTCCCTGTAGCGAATGAAACAGATGGTGCCGAATTGCAAGCAACGAATCCGATTGATTTTTCAACTGCCACAATATTCCGGCCACGGCATCCGATACAAAAACGTCACCGTTGGTGCCAACAGAGAGATCACCCGGGCTGAGCTCTGCATTAACGTTGGGAAACGTCAATCGGCGCGCAACGCTGCCGTCGCCAATTCGAATAGCGAGCAGTGAAGCGTGCACGTTAACGGAATCAGCCGCGCGATCCATAAGCGGCATAGGCAGTGTCACGGCCCAAAGCAGATTGCGCGTCGTGTCGACAGCAACACCCATTATCGAACCGACACCCGCTTCGTTGGTTCGAAGTACGGGTGTTGCAACTCCAGTTGACGATATCCGGAAAATATTCCGTCGAAAAATGCTGCTTACATACAATGTGCCCGAACGGGAATCGATGGCCACACCTTCAGGAAACAACAAGGAATCAGCCAACGTGTGCAGAGTGCGGCTTCGCTCAATTGGAGCGCGCAGGGAATCCTGAACTTGAAGAGCCCATTTGGCCGAAGATCGTACGAGTGTGCGAGCCGCATCCGATTTGCCGTTGGCAAGCGCGACGCCAATCGCATTACCGCGACTCAGCGCGAATTCCACTTGTGTCGAGTCGTGTAGGCGCGAGGACAGTGTCAACAGGGCGTTGGCGTAGGCCGGCTGCAAGGGCCATGCGAGCGTCGACTCCCGCAATTTCAGAACCGCGGATGCACTATCGCCGGCTGTCAAGCGTTCGACGGCCGCACGGTAGTAGCTGCGTGCCAGTGCGGCGGAGTCGGTGGCGTCGATTTGGCTTGTTGACGGCGAGCGCGGCGCCTGTGCGGCTAGCTCGTACACGCACGCGAACGTCGCCAATACTTCGGCGACCAAAGTCAATCGACGGACGGTTTGTAGGCACATGGGACCCACTGTGGCATATCCAATTGGGCCCGCCAATCACCGGGGGACGAAGGGTGACAATGCGCCGTTACCCGTCATCGTGGCTTGTCGAATGGAGGCGTTGGGAAGCGGGTGCTTGCCGGCGGGATGCGGCTCGACTTGCATTCATTTATGACAACCGAATCGGCCCAATACACTCCGACCGAGGAGCGCGACATTCGTGAGGCCGCGACGGCGGGTGAGGCACCGGTGTGTCCGCGGTGCAGCGTAAGACTCACTCATCGGGAGATTGGCGGTGGTTCCTTCGGCCTGGGCTACCACCGCACAAGAGAGTGGCTGCTGTGTCCAAGTTGCAAACGGAGCGTTCTTTTTGATCGCAAGCGCGGCACTCGCTTGTAGACTAGTTTCAGTACAAGTAACGCCGGTCGTTCGGCGTCGCTGAATGCATCGAGCGCGGGCACGAGCCCGCACCTCTCCGTCGCCAACATCCCGCAGTGCAAGACACTCTCCTGTCAAATATTCCAACGTTGGCACAAGCGGCAGGAGCCGCACAACCAGCGTCGACTTTTTCTGAACGTATTGAGCAGAGCTTTTCAGTTCTCTACGAATTTGTGCCCGCGCTATTCGCGGCGTTGCTATTGCTTTTCGTCGGATATCTGCTGGCGAAGCTCGTTGAAAAGGGCACGTACAAGCTGCTGCGTCGTATGCACTTCAATTCGCTGCTCGAGCGCGGCGGAGTCATGCACGCCGTCGATCGCTCGGGTTCGCATCTCAATCCAGCCAAAGTCATAGCGACGTTTTTGTTTTGGATTGTGATGTTCGCGGTGCTGCTTATTGCGGCGCATGCAATCGGGTTGAAATCGCTGGCCGACGTATTTCAGGAACTCGTCAGCTATATCCCCAGTGTTATTGCCGCGGTCGCGATTGTGATTGTTGGTATCGTGCTTGGCGGATTCGTGGGCGGATTGATCATGGCCTCCGCTGGTGCGATTCACGGCGGACCAACGCTGGCGCGCGTTGGTCGTGGAGGTGTCACCGTGCTCGCAGTGTTTATGGCACTGCAGGAATTAGGGGTTGCAACCGACATCGTTACTACCGCGTTTGCAATTCTGTTTGGCGCCGTGGCTCTCGCGCTGGCATTGTCGTTCGGTTTAGGCAATCGCGAGCTCGCAGGTGAGGTAACGCGAGCGTGGTATCTGCGCTATCGCGCAGAGCGTGAGGCCATTGAACGCGAAGCGGCCGCCGACGAAGCAGAAGAGTTGGCCGAAGAAGTTGAGGATGATGCTGCAAACGGCGGGGCAGATCGGCCGGATCGTTCAAAACCACTAACCGTGGCGCCGCCTGTAAGCGATTCTGCCCCGGTTGCAGGAGTTGTTCGATGAACGGGAAGGTTGTTCGCGGGAAAAGCGTGACGAGGTGCGTTGGCACAGTCGCAATAATTGGCATGGCGCTTACGTCTCATGAGTCAATCGCACAAAGCTCGGCGAAGACCGGCGCAGCGCCCAGGAAAACCACTTCGGCCGCGGCGAAGCCTGCACCACAAGTGGATGACGGCGCAGCGTTTCGCGCGGCCGAGGAAGATCGGTATTACGCAACGCTGATGGGAATGCGCCGATCACTGCTGGCTAGAAGTTCGTGGGCGCCAATGGGAGAGGAGTGCAATACCGGCGCCCTGCGTGTGTTCGGTAGGGACACGAGTAAGACGGCAATTCTTGATATTCAGGCGAAGCTTGATCGCATGGAGCAGTTGGTAACGCTGAACGGCGCAGGGCGAAGTATTGACGACAAAGACGCGCGCGCATTGTCGAAGGTTATCGGCGAATGGGAAGCGGGAATCAGCCGCCCCAATTGGGATTCCGATGAGGTTGTTCCGCGGAAAGTGTTTGCCGCCGGAATGACCGGGGAGTTTCCCGATCCAAATGGCAAAGGATGTCTGGCGCTCAATCCATCGAACGACACCTTGACGTTCTGGATTTCGGCGTTCAACGACGTGGCGATTGCCTCGACTGCAAAAATCAAAACAAAGACATATGGCGGCGTGCAAGGGTTGGCGCGCGCGCGCGATGAATTTTTTCGGGCATATGGCGCCGACACAACATCGGTGCTCGAAGTCATTGCATTGTCGCCAATTGTGCGTTGGCGTGAATGGGCTGTTGTCGGTGTCAAGCGACTGCGTTCTGATCGCGGAATCTCCGTTGGCCAAGTTGGTAAGGGGGGTACTTCATATCTCATGCGGCGCGTGCAAAACGAATGGCGACTGGTGGCCGTAACGCGAACGTGGGCAGGGTAAAACCGCATTGGATTGTGTGACCTGAAGTCGTTGTATGACAACGCTTTGCGGCAGTGATTTTGCATTGCGTGCGGCGGTGAAATGGAGTACTTTAAATGATTATTCCAGACGCGCTTTTGCGCGCGATAGTCGCTCAAGATTTTTTTTAGAACCCCCTCAAGTCGCCACATGACCGGTCCTCCAATCCGCGATCGCATTCTTCCTCGTCTCATTCACGAGGAGATCAAGGAATCGTTCATCAATTATTCGATGAGCGTAATCGTGTCGCGCGCACTGCCCGACGTGCGCGATGGACTCAAGCCCGTTCACCGGCGCGTGTTGTACGCGATGAACGAACTGGGTTTGGTTCCGGGGCGACCGTACAAAAAATGTGCGACCGTCGTCGGCGACGTACTCGGCAAATACCATCCGCACGGCGACAGCAGTGTGTACGACGCGCTGGTACGCATGGTGCAGGATTTCTCGTTGCGTTATCCGCTGGTTGATGGTCAGGGAAACTTCGGATCTGTGGACGGTGATAACGCAGCCGCGTATCGCTACACCGAGTCGCGCCTCATGCGTGTGGCGACCGAAATGCTCGCGGAAATCGACAAGAACACGGTCGACTTTCAGCCCAATTTCGACGATCGCCTTGAAGAGCCAAAAGTTTTGCCGTCAGGCATTCCCAATTTGCTCGTCAACGGCTCGTCGGGAATTGCAGTTGGTATGGCAACGAACATTCCGCCGCACAATCTGGGGGAAATCGTTCGCGCATTGATCGCGCTCATTGAAGATCCAACCCTCGACGGCGCGGCGATTCGCAAATACGTAAAGGGCCCGGATTTTCCAACGGGCGGCTACATCTACGGCCGTGCGGGCATTGCCGACTATCAGGAAACGGGACGCGGTCGCGTTGTCATGCGTGGTCGCGCAGTCATCGAAGAAATGGAGTCAGGTCGTTCGCGCATCGTGGTCACCGAACTTCCGTATCAGGTCAACAAGCGCAAGCTCGTTGAAAGCATTGCGGAGTTGGTGCGCGACAAGAAACTCGAAGGCATTTCCGATTTGCGCGACGAGTCCAGTCGTGAAGGCATGCGCGTTGTGATTGAACTCAAGCGCGACGCAATCCCGCGCGTGGTACTCAATCAGTTGTACAAGCACACGTCCATGCAAAGCGCGTTTGGTGTGAACTGTCTGGCACTCGTTCCCGATATCAATACTCGTCAGCTCGTTCCGAAGGTGCTCAATCTCAAGCAATGCCTTGAGCACTATCTCACGCATCGCCACGAAGTGCTGGTGCGCGGCACTGAGTTCGATCTCAAGGGTGCAGTCGAACGCGAGCACATTCTCGAAGGTTTGAAGATTGCCGTCGACAATATCGACGCGGTTATCGCGCTCATTCGTGCGGCTCCCGACACGCCAACGGCCAGCACGCAGTTACAAGCACGTTTCGCGCTGTCAGAGCGTCAGGCAGAAGCGATTCTCAACCTGCGTCTTGCCAAGCTTACAGGGCTGGAGCGAGAGAAGCTGGAAGCAGAACTCGGCGAAGTGCGCGCAACCATTATCGACTTGCGCGACATTCTGGCGTCGCGCGAGCGCCGATCAGGCATAATCAAAAGCCATCTCACGAAGATGGTTGACACGTACGGAGATGAGCGTCGCACTGAAATCGTGAGCGACGATGGGGAATTTTCCATCGAAGATCTCATTGCCGAAGAAGAAATGGTGGTCACCATTTCGCACAACGGCTACATCAAGCGCACGGCGTTGTCGTTGTACAATCGCCAGGTGCGTGGTGGTCGCGGCAAGCAAGCGGCCGATCTCAAGGACGGTGATTTCCTTGAGCGCATTTATGTCGTGTCGACGCACACATACATCCTCATTTTCACCGATGACGGGCGGTGCTATTGGCTCAAGGTGCATGAGTTGCCGCAAGCGGGGCGCAACACGCGCGGCAAGCCTATCGTCAATCTCATCAACGTCACGCCGGACACGCGCATTCGCACCGTTGTGCCGGTGCGCGAGTTTACTGACAGCGAATTCCTGTTGTTTTGCACCAAGAACGGCACTGTCAAGAAGACGGCGTTGTCGCAGTATTCAAATCCGCGCGTTACCGGCATCAAGGCAATCAAGGTTGAAGAAGACGATTTGCTGATTGATGTGCAGGTGACATCGGGCACGAACGACGTTGTGCTTGCAACGAAACATGGTTTGTCGGTACGCTTTCACGAGAGTGACGTGCGCGAGATGGGTCGTGACACAACG
>JBDUAX010000158.1:0-9107 GCA_040004455.1 Gemmatimonadaceae bacterium | reverse complement strand
GCCAGCATCGCGTCGTTGAAATAATTGCCGACGGGAATTGGCGTTTGCGGAATCGTGTAAGCGAATTCCTTTTCGATTTTCTCAATCGGAAAAGTCCACGCGGGCACATGTTCTGACGTTTGTGCAATCGGGACGATCGATGCTGCGGCCACTTCTGTTTTAGCACCGGGGTTCACTGCAGCAACCGCTGCTGGCGCAATAACAGGCACCGCAATCGGCGCTACCGCATCCGATTGCTGATTCTTCACCCACGCTTCAAACTCGTCGGGCTGCACGGTGTACGTGCGGAACTTCATGTTCGCATGCGAATCGCCACAGTACTCGGCGCAAGCGCCGTTGTACGCTGCCGACGGTTCGCCTTTGTTCGGCGTGAACCACAAGTAGTTCGTGTGATTCGTAATCAGATCGCGCTTGCCACCCATCTGCGGAATCCAGAACGAGTGCAACACGTCGACAGTTTTGAGTTGGAAACTCACAGTGCGACCAGCCGGCAGGTACAACTCATTCGCCGTGCTGAAACCGTACTGTGGGTAACGGAATTCCCACCACCACTGATGCCCAATCGCCTCAACCTGCAATGCGTCGGCCGAGGCCTTCGCTTGCGTTTTGAAGATTGTTTTGACTGTTGGGATGGCGATGAAAATCAGAATGACCGCAGGCGCCACGGTCCAGGCAATTTCCAGTGTGGTGCTGCCGTGTACAGGTTTCGGCTGCGGCGAGTCTGGGCGCCGGCGATACTTGTAAATCACGTAGACCAGGGCGCCTTCGACTCCGATAAACACGGCCGTTCCCAGATACAACAGAATATTCCACAGCTTGTCGATATCTGTGTTGTATTCCGTGTGGTGATTGAACGTGGAGTTCGGATATGGGCCGCTGCAGGCAGCGAGGCCAAGTGCCAAAGTGCCCAGCAGCGCGACTGGTAGTAATCGTCGCGGGCGGAACGTGCCAACCATGCCGGTTCCTCAAGAGTGATCTGCGAGACAAGCCACGCGCTTGCACGTGACGTGGACAACAGTGAATGGGACAGCGTGCGAAGGTAATTAGCGTTTCACTTTGTACGCAATTGCCTTGGAGTGATCGGATCGTCTTGATACTGGCAGCGCGACCGATTTTTAATGCATTTCCTTGTGCATTTGCGGTCGCTCCGAAATTGTGCTGCCAAAGCATCAGACGGGCCACCTCGCTATGCGTCAATCGCCGTTTACAGTCTCAAATGTACTGTCCCATTGTCACAAATGGGGCTCACATACCACGAACCGTCTCCAATTGGCGGGGTTTCTGCTCGTTTCGGGGTTCATCGCCTCCGCGTGCAGCTCCGCGGCGGCAGCCGATGCCCACTCTGGGGACTCTCCCGGCATCCTTAAGAGAGAGAAGGACCTGTTTGCCATTGGCGTTGGCGCGACCCCGGGAAAACCCGGGTACGAAGGCGTCACGCGCGGTATTCAGCTCGCGGTCGATCGCCTGAATGCCGATGCTGGAGGCAAATTGACATTCGCCCTCAGAGCTCCCGAATCCGCGTCTGGCACGAGCGTTGTTCAAATCGCGCAGCAATTGCGCGACGATCCGTCGGTGATTGGTGTTGTCGGTCATCCGGAAAGTGGCAGCAGCCTTGAGGCGATTCCGGTGTACGCTGACGCTCAACACGCGGGAGAGCACGGAGTGGTAGCCGTTTCGCCCACCGCCTCATCTCCGCGCTTGAGCGGCGCCAGCCGCTGGTTCTTTCGCGTTGCACCCAGTGATGACGAGGCCGCGCGATTGGTGGCTCGCTATGTCGCCGATTCGCTCGGCATGCAATCAGCCGCCGTTGTTTATCGCAATGACTCGTACGGCCGCGATTGGTCCGCCCGGTTCTCCGATACATTTATTGCGAAAAAACATTCCGTCGTTGCGCGCATTCCGTATGTCACGGGCATCACCGAATGGAACGCGTATGCGCTTGAACTGCAAAAACTCGCACCGCAGGTGTTGCTGTTTCCCGGTGATGCCGACGACGCCACTGCAATGCTGCGCGCACTTAAGGCCAACAATGTCAAGCTGACATTTCTTGGCGGCGATGGTACCGAGGGTATTGCGAAAACGCACGAATTCCCGGAAGCGAAATACATCGCGTTCTTCATGCCGGAAAAAGCAACGAGCACGGAAGGTAAGCGCTTTGTTGACACCTATCGCGATCGCTTTCACGAAGACCCCGACATGTTTTCCGCGCTCTCCTACGATGCAGCGTTGGCAATTGGTCAATCGGTGCTGCACGGTGCGCATTCGCGTGCGGCAGTTCGCGATGCAATCGAGCATTTGACCGCAGGAACTGCACTTGACGGTGCTGGCGGCAAGATCGCGTTTAACAATCTGCACGATGTAACGGGACGCACGATTGTCATTGCAACCGTTGGCGGAGGAGCGAAATAATGTTTCGCCTTCGCACGATTCAATCACGCCTCGTTGCCGGGTTTGGCGCGTCAATTTCCCTGCTCCTCATCGCAGGACTGCTCGGCTGGTACGGGTTACAGCGCAACAGCGCGCAAAGCGATCTGACCATTGATGGATTGACGGTGCGGTCGGAGTCCACCGAACGCACAATTACGACCATTCTTCGTGAGTTGACGGCAGGACTGCGTTACTTGAACACGCGCACGCAGGTTGACGCCGACAACTATCAGAAACTCGTCACCGCAGCGGATTCACTGCGTCGCGCTTCAATTCAACAGGAATCGCTGCGCCCCGACGAGCGAAAGGTTCTTGAGACAGTTGGACAGCTACAGGCCGCGCTCGAAGTGCGTATTGCGACTACGCACGCCTACCAGGTGATTGGTCGCGAAGCCGAAGCGCAACGTGTACTTGGCTTGACCACGAAAGACATCGACGCCATCGAAGCACAGTTGGAGTTACTCCGCGTTGCGGCGCGCGAGGGCGCAACGCAGGACGTCGCACACATGCGCGCGGACTTGCAAACCAGCGAATGGGCGTTCGGTATCGTGGTCGCAATCGCGTTTCTCACGGCGGCCTTTTTCGGTGTGAGCACGTCAGATGCAGTCACGCGTCCCCTGGGCAAACTCCGCGAGGAAATGGCAGCAATTGGCATTGGCGATTTGCGGCTGCCCGAAACCCCGGCGCGGAAAAACAATCGACCCGTTGCACAGGAATACGCCGATCTAATCGGTGATATGGAACAGGCTCGCGAGCGCTTGCGATCATTGCTTTCCAATGTGCAAGGGGAAGCAGATCAGGTCACGCTGGCTGCGGGAGAGCTGTCATCATCGGCGTCGGCGGCCGCCGCTTCATCCCAACACGTCACGACGGCCGTGATGGACATATCGCATGGTGCATCGCTACAGCTCGATGCACTGAACGCCGCGAGCGAAGCCGTGCACAGACTTGCGGAAGCTGGCGCCACTATTGGGGAGGCCGCCGACGAAACCGATTCTGCCGGTCGCGACATTCGTACGACGGCCAATGCATCCCGCGATCAGGTGCAGCGCGCGCTGGACACGTTGCTGGGCGCGCGCGAAGCCGTCGTCGAATCGACCCGCGAAATGGCGGCTCTCAAGGACGCCACGGCAGTCGTCGATGATTTCGTTCAGGTAATTTCTGAAATCGCGACGCAAACGAATTTGCTTGCCTTGAATGCCGCGATCGAAGCGGCGCGTGCGGGCAGTGCAGGTCGTGGTTTCGCGGTTGTCGCTCAGGAAGTACGAACGCTGGCTGAACAGAGTGCAAGCGCTGCACAGGAAGTGACGGAAAACGTGAAACGTATTCGGGCGCGAATTGCGAGTGCTGCGTCATCGGTTGAATCGGGCGCAACGCGCTTGAAGGATGTGCAGGCGGTTGCCGCTGGTGTTTCAAACGCGCTCTCAAGAATTGAAGACGTGGTCGCACGTGTTGAGAGTTCGTCGTTGCGTGTGTCAAGTGCAGTATCGGCAAATCACCTGTCATTGGGTGCAGTTCAACGTTCCCTGACGAGTGCGCGCGACACCGCAGAGGGCCACGCCGCTGCTGCCGAGGAAGTCGCGGCGAGCACCGAGGAAACCTCTGCGTCAGCCGAAGAGGTTTCAGCTACTGCCGAAATGTTGCAGACCGCTTCCCTGCGTGTGCGTGGCTTGATTGGGGAATTTCGGACATAGGCGGATCGTGCAATGCGCATGCATTGTTTTCGCCGATGATCGCGTTCTAGCACTGCCTGAAGAATTCAGAATTGAGAATGCAGGACGACAGCAATTGCGGATCGTGTCGGTCGGCTCGTGAACACTTCTCTGCGAGCACGGCCCGCGCAAGACGTCACGCGCCCGACCTCCCACGCAGAACTTCGAACGGGGTCCTTTGCCGCATTCGGACCCTGCGATTCAGCGCTTTAATTTGGTGAACAATTGCTCGATTTGAACGCCTGACGCGTACGATTGAGTTGGTTCTACGCGCTCACTTCCTCAACGTGAATTCCACGCTCAGCCAGCATTGAAAAATAGCGCTCGGGAGGAATGCATTCGTCGGTCGTGTGCACACCGGGTTGAACAACGCGTGTTGCCTGTAATTGACCAGTGATTGAAAGCGTGTAGCCTGTGGTGCGCATCATTGCGGTGATGCCGTGGGCTTCGTCGTATTTGTCAACAACTTGCCACGCGCGCGATTGCTCTTTGCCATTCTTCGTTCCCGAAACAACCACACGCAATGCCACGACATCGGCGCCACCATCACGACGCAATTTATCACCGGCAATTTTCACGAAGAGGTCGCGCGGAACAACGCTTGTACCCTTCACGTCGACTGGTTCGGTCGACATCAAACCCAACTGACGGACGCCCGCCATGATTGCGGCGTGCCCCGGATACCGCAGCGTTTTGTATTCCATCGTCGGAATCTTGTTGGCATAGCGATAGACCATCGTCGAAAGGCCGCCGGCCGTGTGAAATGCTTCGAGCGTATTCAGTGGCGCGGGGAAACTCACTGGCACGATTTCAGTGAGCGCGTCGACGGTCGTTGGTTGACTGTTTCGCACGACCAGGGAGGGTGTGGTGTAATAATCAACGACACCTTCGATTGAATAGACAATCTGATAGTTGAGTGGCGGTTCAGGATGCTGCGGCAACCCGCCCACAAACATGCGCACACTGTCCACTGCATCGAACTGATTAATGCCGTGCTGCGCGATAATGTTGACCATGCCGGGGGCGAGCCCCGTATCGGGTACAACACTGACACCCTTGGCGCGTGCATCGTCGTCAAGTTTTTTTTGTTCCAACACGATGTTGGTATTGCCACCGAGATCGGTAAAGTGCACCGCCGACTGCACCGCCAATTGCGCGAGCCGCAAATTGAAGTAGTACGGGATTGCACTCTGCACGGCATCGCATTGTGACATCGCGCGAAGAACATCTGTGTCGTTCCGCACATCGAATGTGATCGGAACCAGTCGGTCCCCACTTCCGGATGCCAGATACCGCTCAAGAAACTTTGGCAGCTTGTTGAGATTCAAATCGGCGAGCCAGACTTTTTCGACCGCAGGATTTTGCAGCAAATCGAAAGCACAGGCACAACCCTGCAACCCGGCGCCTAACACAAGCATGCGCATCAGAAACTCCCTGGCTCGAACATTTTTATGTAACGGCTGCAACGATGGGCCGCGGGCTCTCAGCACTACAAGCGAACGCGATTTCTCCCATCGGCCTTGGCACGATACAACGCGGCATCAGCGCGTGCAAACAGATCTTCCACCGATTCGATGCGCGCCGCCGGGAATGTCGCAACACCAACGCTGGTAGTTAAGTGCAAAGGGGCTTGATCCGCACGACCACCGAACTCGTGCTGGTCAATCGCCACACGAATACGCTCCGCAAACGACTCGGCACCGACCTCGTCGGTTTCCGGCAATAACACCAGAAACTCTTCACCACCATAGCGCGACACCATGTCGGTCGTGCGTATTGTGACGTTCAGAAGTTCAGCTACGTCACGCAGAACGTCGTCCCCAACCAAATGCCCATACGTGTCATTGACGTGCTTGAAGTGATCGAGATCGATCATCAACAGTGCCATTGACGAATCGTAACGAAGGGCGCGTTCCATTTCGGCCGTGATGCGTTCAGTCAGTGCGCGACGGTTCAGTAACTGCGTGAGTGGATCGGTCTGCGCGAG
Source organism: Gemmatimonadaceae bacterium (assembly GCA_040004455.1). GTDB lineage: Bacteria > Gemmatimonadota > Gemmatimonadetes > Gemmatimonadales > Gemmatimonadaceae > Gemmatimonas. The sequence goes on along the minus strand of JBDUAX010000158.1, from coordinate 2,981 downwards.
CTGCTCCAACCGCGCGTTATCCGCCATAGTGCTTTCCACAACTTGCGCCCGCTGAATAACTGCAACGGCCGCAGTAATGACCGCCTGCGCAAACTCCATGTCCTTCGGACCAAGCGGTTCCTGGTCGCGCGTGCGGCGCACAAGAAACACGCCGTACTCGCCGCGTTCCACTGTGAACGGCAATGCGATGACCGAACGAATGGGAATCTCGATTCCCTCAATACCCCACACCGCGCGCACCCCTTCGTACAACGGATGGGAATCGAGATCTTCAACGAGAATTGGCTGCCCGGTTTCGAATGCCGCTTTCAATTCGGGATAGCGATCGAGTTGCACCGTAAGATGATGCAACTTTGGATTCTCGTACGCTGCAACAACGGTGGCCATTTTGTCACCCGGCCGCGCCAGCACCACCGAACAATGCGACACGCCGAGTGCGCGTGCCGCACGACGTACGAGCAAATGATACAACTCGGAAACGGAGAGATCACCAGTGACTTCGTGAAGAATGTCGACCAGGGTGCGACGACTATCGGATTCAGCTTGCGCACGCTGCAGCGCTTCTTCAGTTCGCGCCAGAGTTTGCCGAGTGGAGCGTAACATCGACCCGACTCTGAGTTGCGCTTGAACGCGAGCCAACAATTCTTTCGGGCGAAATGGCTTACGAATGAAGTCGGCCGCACCCAGGCCGAAAGCGCGCACGGATGCTTCTTCGGGAGGCAACGACGACATCATCAACACCGGCAAATCGGACCACTTTTCTTCCGATTTGACTCGTTCGAGCAACTGACAACCATCAGCGTCGGGCATGAGGATGTCCATCAACAACAAATCGGGAGTGCGAGCGTTTAACTGCTCCATGACCGTCGCACCGCCCGTTGCGCGCACTACTTCGTAGCCGTTTTCCTTGAGCAACAGCGCGATCGAGTCGAGGACGCCCTGATCGTCATCTGCCACCAGAATGCGGGCCGTTGGCATGAATCAGGAATTCGATGCAGGTACGTCGGCAATCAACTCCATCAAGCCTGGCCATTCGATGTTTCCGCCGCTCAACACGAGTGCCGTTGGACCAACTGGTTTCACGCGCCCAGTCATGAGCGCGGCCAGCGTAATTGCAGCGCTTGGCTCGGCGACCAACTTCATTCGGTCGAGTAAGAAACGCATTGCTTCGCGAATGGGCTGATCTTCGATTCCAATAACGTCATCGGCGTACGTCGAGAGGTGTGCGTAGTTCAAATTTCCGATGCGAACACCAAGCAATCCGTCCGGCAGCGAGTTGTGCTGTTCAAGTGTCACGGGACCGCCAGCGGCGCGCGCGCGCGAAAGTTTTGGCGTGCCAATTGGTTCGACCACCACTACGCGCACGTTTGGTTTTTGCAGCTTGAGGGCAGATGCAACTCCTGATGACAATCCGCCACCGCCGACCTGCACAACAATGGTGCCGATGTCGGGCAAATCTTCGGCAATTTCCATCGCTAAAGTGCCCTGCCCGGCAATGATTACTGGCGAATCGTACGGCGGTACGACCAATGCTCCTGTTTCCGCAGCGATTGCATCGCCAGCAGCCAATCGTTCCGGTGTCGTGGTTCCCGCGAGAACAACCTTGCCACCGAAACGTTCAACACCGGCGCGTTTGGCTGGACTTACGTTGGTTGGCATGACTGCTGTAGCCTGCACGCCAAACATCCGCGCTGCGTACGCTACTGCCTGCGCGTGATTGCCCGACGACGGCGCAATTACGCCCTTTGCGCGAATGGCGGGATCGAGACTTGAAAGAAAGTTGTAGGCACCACGAAACTTGAACGACCCGGTACGCTGAAGCATTTCCGGCTTTACCCAAATGCCATCTGGAAAGCGTTCACGCAGTGCATCGACAGGCAGCAAAGGCGTTCGGACCGCAACTCCCTTCAACACGCGCTGAGCCGCGCGCAAATCGTCGAGCGTTACGAGCGCGTTTTGCGCCGTAGCTTCGTGGGCCAGGTCAGTCATTCAAATCGAGCTCGTCGCTTGGTTCGTCGGGCGTTTCGTCGTCACCACCTGGGGTTGACGCTTCGCCATCGCCGATGTTCTTGTCTTCCGGTACCACGCGTGCCACTGCCGACACTTCGTCCTTGTCGTCGAGCGAAACGAGTTTCACACCCTGCGTTGCCCGACCGGCAACACGAATGTCACTGACCTTGCAACGAATGGCGACGCCCTGTCGCGTCATCAACATCAACTCGTCTTCGGGAACCACTTCGAGCAACGCAATGACATCGCCAGTGCGATCGGTGCGGTTGAGCGTGAGGATCCCCTTGCCACCGCGCTTCTGCACGCGGTACTCCTCGATGTCCGAGCACTTGCCCAGGCCTTTCTGCGTCACGACGAGCAACGTTGCCGCGCGCTTGATAACCACCATGCCCACCACCTCATCACTGGGGCGCAACTCAATGCCCTTAACGCCCGTGGTATCCCGGCCCATCTCACGCACGTCACTCTCGTGAAAGCGCACCGACAAACCATGTTTCGTTGCGAGCACGACGTCGTTCGTTCCCGACGTCACCTGTACATCAATCAGCAAATCGTCTTCTTCAACCTTGATTGCCTTGATGCCCGTGACGCGCGGATTGGAGTACTGCGACAGCGCCGTTTTCTTGACTGTGCCGTTCTTGGTGCAGAACAACAGGGATTCGCTGTCGGTGAACTCGCGCACCGGCACAACGGTGCGAATGCGCGTGTCTGGCGTGACGTTGATGAGATTGACGATGGGCTTGCCGCGCGTGTTGCGCCCAGCTTGCGGCAACTCGTGCACCTTGAGCCAGTAGCAGCGTCCGTCATCGGTGAAGATGAGGATGTACGTGTGCGTTGACACGACATAAATGCGCTCAAGGAAATCACCATCCTTGAGATCGGCAGCTTGTTTGCCGCGACCACCGCGCACTTGCCGGTTGTACAACGACAACGCAGTACGCTTGATGTAGCCATTATGTGAAATGGTGACC
>JBDUAX010000157.1:0-9119 GCA_040004455.1 Gemmatimonadaceae bacterium | reverse complement strand
CCAACACCGTGAGCAGCGCACCTTCGAACATCGTCGCCTGCACGTTTTCCACTGATGCTTCAACGCGCACGCCAGAATTCTTGACGGCCGTTAGTGTGACGCCGGTTGGTAGTGTCGGTTGCAACGCCTTGATGCGCTCCAACACTTTGCTTGCAACGTCAGTTGTGCTGTAGCCGCTGGTTTTTGTAATGTCGATGCCGATGGCTTCGAGCGTATCGTACAGCGCCAACGTGCGCTGTTCTTCGGTACCGTCTCGCGCTTCGGCAATTTGACCAAGACGCGTGAGTGCACCGTTACGTCCCGAAATAACGAGATCGTTAAAGTCGGAGGGACCCTCCAGGCGCCCTTTCAATCGAATGGTGCGTTCATCAAGTGAACCGTTCAAACGACCAACCGGTGTTGCCAGATTCTGCCCTTGCAACGCAGCCGCGATTTGCGGAACAGTGATGCCAGCCGCCTGCATTTGCTGCGGCTTGAGATCGATGCTCATTTCGCGCTTCACTGCTCCGGAGATCTGCACGTTCGCGACACCTGGAATGCTGCGCAGTTCGCGCGTAATCCCAGGGTCAGCCAACAACGTGAGTTGCGCGGGAGTCAAACGATTGGAGAAGAGTGCAAGCGAAACGATCGGCTGGTCAGTTGGACTGACGCGCTTCAGGACCGGCTCCTTCATTTCAGGAGGCAAGTCCTGACGCTTGGCCGAAATTGCATCGCGAATATCCTGCGTGGCCGTCTGCAAATCCTTTTCAAAGACAAAGAACGTGGTGATCTGCATAAAGCCATCGCTCGCCGAGCCCACCATTTTCTCCACGCCTTCGATGCCTTGAATGGCTTCTTCGATTGGCTCCAGCAGTTCGCGCTCCACCTGATCGGGCGATGCACCCGGATACACGATTGTGGTCGTCACAACCGGTGGAGCCACTTCCGGAAATTCGTCGGTCTTGAGTTGGTTGAATGCGAAGAGCCCGAACACCACCAGTGCCAACATCGACACCACAGTGATCAGCGGCTTCTTGATTGCGAAATCTGAAATCAACATGAGAGTTTGTGGTGACGAGAATTACGGACGCGCCGCGTCCTTCGGAGTGCTCACTCGCACCTGCGTTCCAACAGCTATGCCTCGCGCTTCCGCTATCAACACTGTGTCACCAACAGACAGCCCCTTTGTGATTTCGGTGCTCTCTGTTGCAGCGTCGCGAATACCGGCAGTTACTTCGACTTTTTCAACCTTGCCACCTTTCACGCGCACAACAAACGGCGCAATTCCGGTTTGATCGACCGCCTTGTCGGGCACCATCAAACCCACTCGCGTTTCACTCGCCACTCGGCCGTTCGCAAACAGCCCGCCCACTAATCGTCCGTTGGCATTGGGAACTGTCGCATAAATCCGAACTTGACGCGTTGCCAAATCGGCCGTCGGATTAATGCGAGTTACCTTGCCTTCAAAAGTACGACCCGGATATCCGTTTACCGCGAACATCACGGGCACGCCCACCTTGATGCTGCCAATCGCTTCGGCGGGCACTGATGCTTCCAAACGCAAACTCGTTGGATCGACAATTGTGAACAACGCCGTACCCGGCGATACGACATCGCCCGCGCTCACGCTACGCTCACTGACCACGCCAACAAACGGCGCGTGAATGACGGTGTTGCGAAGCGTTTTTTCCGCCATTGAAACGCGTGACTTCGCGTCGGCCAATTGCGCTTGCGCCGCCAAGCTTGCACGCTCCGCCGCTTCAACATCGCGTTCGGAAATCGCGCCAGCCGCGAGCAACGTCTTTGAGCGCTGCAATTCGCGAGCCGACTGATCGACCGAAACCTGCGCTTGCGCAACACTCGATTTCGCTGATGCGAGTTGATCACTGACCGCGGCGTCATCAATGCGGCCAAGGGTGGTTCCGTTGTCAACGCGCTGCCCCTGCTCAACCATCGTTTGCAACACCGCACCGGTAACTTCAGAGCGGATACGCGCCTCACGTTCCGGTACCAACGTTCCCGAAAGTTGCGGACCACTGCGCAGCGTGTCCTGCTTTACGATCGCAATATTTTCCGGGCCAATTGGCTGCACCACTGGCGCGGTTTCGGCGCTGGCCGGTGTGTCTTTCTTGCACGCAGTAAACGCGGCAACGGTTGCGAGCAACGCAATGGAAACAAGAGGCGCCAACGAGCGACGTGATTTTGTCAAAGGCATATTCATGGCGTATTCCCGCCGCGCGAAGTTGAACCGGATTGTCCGGATGATTGTGTTGATGCGCCCGCTGCTGCGGCGCCACTTGTGGTTGCACCGCCAGCTGCGCCTGTGCCGGCTGCGCCACCAAACGGCAAATCTCGCAGCAACTTGAGACGAATGCGCGCCACTTGTAGGTCTCGTGCAGCGCGCGCACGATTGGCCTGCGCCTGCTGCAACTGCACGCGCGATTCCGATAATTCGACTTGCGTGGAAATGCCTTCGCGATAGCGCACTTCAGCGATGCTGTACGCGCGCGTTGCCTGATCGGAGGTGCCGAGGCTGGCTACCCACGCTTCCTGCGCTTCCTGCAACTGCGCGATGGACTGTCGAGCATCGAGCGTTGCACCTTCTTTCGCTTGTTGCAAGCGTTGTTGCGCTTCAATGACGCCCGCTTCAGCCGCCATCAGTTCGCCTTTCACTCGGCCGCCAGTGAAGAATGGAAATGACACTCCCAATCCCAATGTCCAGTTCGGGTAAAAATCTCCGATGCTCTTTGGAATTCCATTGGCCGGATATGCGAGGCGTTGATAGGTGCTCGACAATCCAATCGTGGGTAGCCGTGACGCCTGCGATGCTTTGAGTTGTTGTTTCGCGGCTTCGACTGCTGCAGTTGCCTGACGAACGGGAGCGCGTGATACCGATCCCGTGTCGCTACTCGCGACAACCGAATCAACCAGTAGTTTCACGCGCGGATCGGTCGCGGTGACCTCGTCGGATGTTACTTGCAATGACGTAGGTGTAACCGGCGCCGTTCGCGATGCGGCTTCGCGCGTGTCAGTTGCGGTCTCGATGTCGTCAACCAGTGACAGGATTTGGTCGAGGGGCAAGTCGAGCAATTGCTTGAGGCGCAGATACGAAAGGTCGCGCGTGGTGCGTGCTTGAATAAACTGCGGCCGTTGATTGTCGCGCGTAACGCGCGCGCGAATCAATTCGAATTCTGAAGTCGATCCCACTGATTTCGTAAGCGACACCTGACGTAACGTGCGTTCCGTTTGCAACAGTGATGATTCTGCAATGGCCACAAGATTGTCGCTCAGCACGGCGTCGTAGTACGCTTCCGTGACATCGAGCGTAACCTGCGCCCCTGCACTCAACACACCGATTTCTGCAGATTCACGCCCGGCATTCGCGGCGCGCACGTTCGCGCGGTTACGCCCACCGGAATACAGCGACTGCGTACCTGTTACTGAAATAGTTGTCGTGTACTTGGAAGCAAAAATTGTCGTCAATGGATTGCTCGCGAGGCTGTTCGAACTTGTGTCCGAACCGCCACTGTTTCTGCTTCCCGAATTACCTTTGGCGGCGCGCTCTGACAACGCTGCGAATTGGTTCTGCAACGTTTTCTGATAGTTGCCGCTGGCACTCAACTGCGGCAGCGACGCAGAACGCGCCTGAAATTGCTGTCCCTTGGCGCGCAGCAAACCCGCCTTCGCTATTTCGAGCGATTCGCTGCTGTGTGATGCCAGATCAAGTGCTTCGGCCAGCGTGAGACGACGTGAAGAAGTGGAAGCTGATGCAGTACGAGCCTGTGCCGAGACTGGCTGAGCTGCGGCGAACAATGCAAACACAAATGCGGGCAGCGCGACGCTTGCCCTTTGCGTTACAGGAAAATGGTTCCGGAGTTTCGCGCGCAAGCGGCGCGGACTCCACGAATTGCTTGTCATACGTCAGTTCGGAAAATGGAAACTTTCGAGTTCCAGCAGCGCTATTCGGCGACGCTGGAGACAACTTCGGAAACAGCATGCGGAGTTTCACTTGCGCCAAGCGCGCGCAAAAACAAACGCACATAAGAACCAATTGATTTTTCTGGAGTCGATGTGAACATCTCCGGCATCACATCACGACCCATCGCGTCGGCGAACATTGCGCCCATGAGCATGGCAACGCCTGCTGAAACGTCGGCTGGCGGTGTGCTACCCGGGCCACGCGCCAGCCATCCCCCGCGTCGGAGGCGTACGACGTATTCGCGCAGCAGCGCAGCAGCACCACACGGACCATTGGCCGCGCAAGTTGCTACTTCAGGTCGCTCGGCGGCCTGGCCCATCATTTGTCGAATCATCTCCCGCATTTCGACCATGCGCTGATGATGCGCGAACGCCCATTGCGTGAGTTCGAGCTCGGGGTGAACCGGCGCCGTCGGTAATGGCGGAATGGCGTCGTGCAGTGCCGAATCGGCCATGACGGCATCGAGCAGGGCGTCTTTGCTTCCGAACTGCCGGAAGATCGTGACTTCGTTAACACCGGCCGCCTCAGCGATGCGCCTGGTGGTGGCGCCGCGCCAACCGAACTGGGAGTAGACCCGTCGGGCGGCCTGTAAAATACGAGTGCGGTTTTCAATCATGGGGCTGAGCCTAAGTAAGTGCTTGCTAACATGCAAGTGATCACTGACACACTTTTGATAGCCGTCAGAATACTTTGTTCGGTTTTCATTCGGCAAACTAAGGCATATTGGCAATACTGCAAGAAGGTCAATTGGGGGATATTGCTCAAAGCCTTTCGCTGTCGTGAGCCAAACCGCTCCGGGTTTCACGCGTGCACCAATGGAGCACCATTTTTAATTCAACTTTCGGGGCACACGATGCGAAACCGGTTAATGCAGGTCACCACACTTCTGACTTGTCTCATCGTTCCATTCGTTGCGCATGCGCAACCAACCATGAACGGAGCCACGTTCTTCAATGCCAATGCTTCTGGAGACAACCGCACGGGCGACGGTGGGTTTCACGGTTCATGGCGAACCAATCCAGGCGTTCTGAACGTTTATCACAATTTATTTCTCACTCCGAATGCCGACGCCGCATTCAGCGCGGCGAGCTTTTACAACAATGGAACGGCGGGTCTGTCACGCCAGCTCAGTCTTGGGTTGAATACATTTTATTTCTACGCCGACGGCTTCGATCCTATCGGTAACGTTCCAAATTTCGGGCTCAACTTGTGGTTCGGCACGACTCCACAAACCAATTGCGCGGATTCCCCGGTTATTTCCGCGTTGGCCCTCACTGCCAGCAATACCTTCGTTGCGAATAATTCTTCGGGTACGGCAACGGAGTGTATTCAACCGAACAGTTTTATTCAGGGTGCGAACACTCTCGCTGCATTCACAGGTGGGTACACAGTCACGATGCAGAGTTTTCAAGTACTGCAACGATCAAATTTGGGAAGCAACATAGACCGCGTGTCCGCAGTCGCTCTGGGATCAAACACCACGCTCGATAACTACGGCGTGTTCACTTTGAATGTCACCCAGTCATCAACGGTACCCGAGCCGTCAACCAACCTTCTCGTTGTGGCGGGTCTTGCAAGCATTGCCGTGATGGCCCGTCGCCGGCGTCAGGCACGTTAACGATTTGCATTTTAGCGTCACAAAGTATTCTTGCAGGATCCAGATACAAAACAATCGCCGACATCGAATTGATGCCGGCGATTGTTTTGTATCATTCACTTCTGAATTTTGTATTTCACCACACTCGGTGCATCGTCATCGTCGGTTACGGTAATCCAGAAGAAATCGCCGCGTGCGCGCAGCGGCAAATATTCGCGGTGAGCGACCGGAATAGTGACGCGTCCCAGATGTTTGCCGTTCGAGTCGAACACGTCGAACGTTGCACTTTTCGTTTTGAAGACGCCGGTATGCTGAACCCACAGTCGCCCATCGTCATCCACGTGAAGCGCGCCGATTCCTGATTTAGTGCCTGGAATTTTTGACTTGTCGAAATCATTGGTCTCATAGGTTGAAATTCGTTTTTCAATTTTCGCTATCTGATCGTTCCGCTCTTCATTTGACACGGTCAATATCGGAATGACCACGGTCGTTTGAGCAATCGTGTCGTGCGCACCCATGCGTACGAGCGCCACACGCGTAGCATTTGCCGAAGCGCACCACACGTTCCCGGCATCATCGGGTACGAGACCACCGCCGTTCGTGAACGGATACGCCCCATTTGACGATCCCTTGCCTTTTGTTTCGGCTCGAAACCCTGCGTAGGTGGGCTTGCCACCGGAGCAACCGCTAAACGGCAGCGTGCCAAGAGCGTTCCCCGAGCTATCGTAGCGCTTCCATTCTGACGTGGTCGTGGCAAATGACTGTTCCACGAGCTCTTTCTTTGCTTTGTTCGTCGTCGCCATCCAGCGATAACCGTAACCTCGTGCCCCCGAAGTGATTTGGCGAACGTACTTCCCGTCGAGTCCAAACACCGTCAGGCGCCCGTTGCCGGGATCATTTGCCCAAACCAATCCGTCCGGACCAATCGCAACTCCGTTTGCGTTTCTCATTTCTCCGGGTCCGCTGCCCTTACGGCTTATGGTTGCAAGCGGCCTTCCATTGGCATCGTAGCGTCGAATATTCTGATCTTTGAAGTCGAGGACCCATAATGCCCCATCTTTCGTGACGACATAATCGCGAAGATCGGCAAATGGTTCACCGGGTGCTCCATCAACACGCCATTCCTCGACCGCCTTCCACGTTTTGAGATTTGCCTGAGCCTCAATTGCAGAGCTCATCGCCGCGAAAGCCAGTGTGGAGGCAACACACACGAGCAGATTGCAATGCATGGAATTTTTCATGAGCCAAATACTGCATTGATTGGAAAAAGTTCACCAGATGAAGAAAGCGCCGACCTCGTTAAGAAGTCGGCGCTTTTCTTTGTTCGTTGAAACAAATCACATCTTGAGCTGCTTTTCGCGAATCGCCTTGAACTCATTTCCCGGACGCCATTCCGGAAACTTCGAGGCGTTGGCAATGCGATAGCCGACGGTGAGATACAAATCGAGATCCTGCACCGCGCCCATCAAATTCCAATCGGGTTTGATGTCATCCGACGGTTTGTGATAGTCGTTGTTGTCGTAATCATCGCGCTTCTTGATGCCGAAATCCGCCGGCTTGCCAACGAAATCAATGCCTTCGCCAGGATTAAACGCCGGCACGCCATGGCGCGCGAAGTTGAAGTGATCAGAGCGATAGTACCCACCCTTTTCCGGTTCCGGATCGGGGCGGAGAATGCGTCCCTGCTCCTTCGCAACCTTTTCTGCGTAATCATCAATTTCGGATGCGCCAAGTCCAACGACGGTAAGATCTTTCGTCGGGCCAGTGACGTTGATTTCATCCATGTTGATGTTCGCGAGTGTTTTCGCGAGGGAATAAATTGGCGTCACGCCGTAGTACTCTGAACCAAGCAACCCCTGTTCTTCCGAGGTAACCGACAACAACAGGATCGAGCGTTTTGGCTTGACTTTCATTGCCTGAAACGCGGCGCCGATTGTCAGCAAACCGGCTGTGCCGCTCGCGTTGTCGTACGCGCCGTTGTAAATGGAATCGCCGTTAACCTTGTCCCCGATTCCGAAGTGATCCCAATGCGCCGAGTAGACGATGTATTCGTCTTTCAGCGTTGGATCGCTGCCTTCGACTTTCGCCACAACGTTGCGTGAATCGATTGTACGCAGCTTGTTCTCAATCTTGATTGTGGCGGTAACGCCAAACGGAACCGGCTTGAACTCGGCGGTCGCTGCTTTTGCTTTGAGCGAATCGAAATTTTGTCCGGCCATTGCGAACAGCGCTTTGGCTTGATCGATGGGAATCCAACCTTCGACTTCGCTGCGCGACATGTTCTTGTCGGGTGTAACAAGATCGAGATTCTCTCCAGTTTTTCCCTGCACGACAGTGAATGGGTAGCCGGCGCGATCGGTTTCATGCACAATGAGCACACCGGCCGCCTTGTGCTTCATTCCCTGCTCGTATTTGTACGTCCAGCGGCCGTAGTACGTCATGCGCTTGCCGCCAAACTTGGACGTGTCGGCGAGCGGCGGATCGTTCACGAGCATGACCAGCGTTTTGCCGGCAACGTCAACACCCTTGAAATCGTCCCAACCAAATTCCGGCGCTTCAACACCGTAGCCGACAAACACCAATTCCGATTTGTTGAGCGCTGCCCCTGGTGCAACGTGTTTGGTCCACGCAACAAAATCGTCGCGCCACTTCAGCGTTTTTGTTGTGCTGCCTTTTGCGAACGTGAGCGACGGGGAATTGGAAACGGAAATTCCAACAAGGGGCACTTTCTGAATGTACGTGCCGTCGGTGTTGCCTGGCGCGAGTCCCAGTGCCTTGAATTGCCCTTCCAGATAAGCGACGGTTTTGTCTTCGCCGGCCGAACCCGGCTTGCGTCCCATCAATGAATCGTGCGCCAACACGCGAATATGTCGCATGATTGTTGCTGAATCGATAACGGCGATGGCCTCGGCCGGCACAGGCTCGCCAGTTGGCGCGGCGGTCGCGGCCTTTTCACCAGATGGTGTGCACGCGACGATCAGAGCAACGGCGGGTAGCAGGAGTCGAACAGAGCTGCGCATCATGAAGCATCCAGTTGAGAGAGAACGACCTACTGCTCGTGCCAACGCTCTTTCGCCATAATGTCGAAAACATCGCGGAGAATCTGCACGCCGTTCGCGGCCGTACCTTCATCCAATGTCAATGAAGGTTGCAAGCGAAAATTCGGGCTGTACGCCATTGTCAGCAAACCGTGTTGAACAAGCGCGTCGAACAAACGGTGCGTGACTGTACGCGGCAATGGCTCGCGCGATTTCTTGTCGGTGACAAGTTCCATGCGCAACATCAGGCCAGCCCCGGTTACCAGACCGACAAATGGATAACGCTCAACAAACGGCAACAACTCGCGGAGTAACATCGCGCCAACGACGCGTGAATTCTCCACCAGTTGTTCTTCTTCGATAATGCGAAGTGATGCTGCACCTGCAGCTGCGGCGAGTGCGTTACCGCCGTAACTCGATGAAGAACCAGATTCGTTACTCCACGGTTTGGCCGACGCAATCGCGTCGCTCGTGAGCACGCCGGTGAGCGGAAATCCACCGCCAAACGCCTTACCAATTGTGACGA
>JBDUAX010000156.1:0-9141 GCA_040004455.1 Gemmatimonadaceae bacterium | reverse complement strand
TCAAGATGGGGCGCACGCAGATGCAGGATGCTGTGCCGATGACGTTGGGGCAGGAGTTCATGGCGTTTGCGAACACCCTGGGAGAGGACGTGGATCGGCTGGGCGAAGCCCAATCGCTGATTCGTGAAATCAATTTGGGCGCAACAGCGATTGGCACCGGCATCAACGCGCCGATCGGTTATGCGGATCTCGTGCGTGAGCATCTCATTCGCATTGTCGAAGTTGCACTGATTACGGCGCCGGATCTCGTTGAGGCAACGAGTGACACAGGCGCGTTCGTGCAGTTATCGGGGGTGCTCAAGAGAACGGCCGTCAAGCTTTCCAAGATTTGCAACGATTTGCGTTTGTTGTCATCAGGACCACGCGCAGGGTTTGGTGAAATCAACTTGCCGCCTATGCAACCCGGTTCGTCCATCATGCCGGGAAAAGTGAATCCGGTGATCCCCGAAGTTGTCAATCAGGTGTGCTTCGACGTCATTGGCGGCGACGTGACCGTGACGATGGCGGCCGAAGGTGGGCAGTTGCAGTTGAACGCGTTTGAACCTGTTATCGCTTATCGATTGCTCCGCAGCATCGACACGTTGCGTGCAGCGTGTCTGGTACTTCGTGAGCGTTGTGTGAATGGCATCACCGCGAACGCCGATCGGATGAGATATTTTGTAGAACATTCGATTGGCATTGTCACCGCATTGGTGCCTGTTATTGGCTACGAAACCGCAACGGAAATTGCCAAGACTGCGCTCGATAGCGGTCGTGGCGTTTTCGACGTGGTGCTTGAGCGAGGGCTGCTCACGCGCGAACAACTCGATACGATTTTGAACCCTGCGGCCATGACTGCGCCGCGTACTGTGACCTGAGGTATCATGTTCCGTCTCACTTGCCAACATGCATCAATTCGTGCGTCGGACATTCGTTCGGCACGCCGCTCTGTGCATGCGTCGATTCCGGCTTCCGTTCGAGCGTCTCTGCTTGCGTGCTTCGTGTTCACAGCGGTTGCTTGCGGTGGCGGTGGTGACGGCGGCACATCAACTGAACCCGGGCCAGTTGCAGCCGTTGCGCTCTCAAACAACGCATTCACGTTTGTCGCAATTGGTGCATCGCAAGCGGTCAGTGCATCGGTCAATGATGCGCAGGGACGTTCAGTTATTTCGGCGTCGCTCAACTGGACTTCGGACAACACCACGATTGCCGACGTCACGTCCAGCGGTCGTACGGCCACCATTGTCGCGAAGAAGATCGGTACTACGACAATTCGCGCGAGCTCCAATGGCATTTCCTCATCCATCGACATCACGGTACTCGGTGTCAAGTCAGTTGGAATTTCGCCAACATCAGCGCAATTGCGCGTTGGTGCGCTGCAGACCTTCACCGCCGACGTAACTGTTGATGCCGGCGTTTCGCGCTCGGTAACCTGGACCAGCAGCAACCCCAACGTGGCGACGATCAACACGCAGGGAATTCTGACAACGCTGTCGCCGGGCCTTGCAACTGTTACCGCCGTTGCGGTTGCCGACGCTGGAATGAACGCTTCGGCGCAAATCACGGTGTTGCCATCGCGTGGAGTCATTCTCTCGCCCGCAAGCGCCAGCATGGCAATCAGCACCACTCAACAGTTTACGCCGACCGTGATTGTCGAGAGCAACGAAGTATCAACGGTTACGTGGTCGTCCAGCACTCCATCAGTGGCAACGGTCAATCAGGCGGGGCTCGTTACTTCGGTTGCATTCGGTGCGACGACGATCACTGCAACGTCTGTTGCTGACGCAACGCTCAAGGGAACGGCTGCAGTCAATGTCGTTCCAGTTGTTCGAAGCATTGCTGTTGCTGCGCCCCCCAATCCGATTTTCCTGGGTCAAACACAACAGTTGAATGCAACCGTTACGGCCGACGCTGGACTCGCAACAACGGCCAATTGGAGCAGCAGCAATTCCACAGTTGCGGCCGTTTCCACGTCTGGCGTTGTGACCGGAGTTTCTGTTGGTACGGCGACGATCACTGCGGCCGCCACTGCCGACCCGACGAAGACTGCAGCGGTCACAGTGAACATTGCCTCGCGTCCAATCAGCATCACAATCGCGCCGACAACGTTGGCGCTGATTGCCGGCACCAATTCAACGTTGGTTGCTACTGTTAACGCTGACCCTGGGATCAACAAGGCCGTGACGTGGAGTTCCAGTTCGAATGCAATTGCTACCGTTAGCAGCAGCGGCGTTGTAACTGGAGTTACAAATGGTAACGCAACCGTGACGGCAACGTCGGTCGCCGATCCCACCAGGAATGCAACCGTCGGTGTAAGTGTTGGTGCGCGCCTTGCATCAAACTGGACGGCCAGTGGCCTGAACGGTGTCATGATCGAAAACATCGTTTCGACTTACGCGATCAGCACTTCAAATGTTTACACCGTGAATTCGCGCGGAGATGTGTTTCACTTTGACGGTGCGTTCTGGTCACGCGTAGTTCTTGGAAGCGCCTTCGGCACGACGTTCATGGCGGTGCACGGGTTCAATGCGACCAGTGTGTTTGCCGTAGGAACTGGTGGCAAGATCGTCATGTTCAACGGAACTTCGTGGCAGGCCATGACGTCGAATACCACCAACGATCTGAATGCGGTTTGGGTGGAGAGCGCCACCAGTGCGTTCGCTGTTGGAAACAACGGCGCCGCAGTTCGGCTTACTGGAACGAGCTGGGCCAGCACTCCGACCTCTTCTACACAACGTTTGACCGGAATCTGGGCTGCCGGCGGCAACGTCTGGTTTGCTGTCGGTGGCAATGGAGAAACGCTTCGCTTCTCCAGCGGCACGTGGACCCGCACAGCGTCTCCATCCGCACTCAACTTGCGTGGCGTGTTTGGTACCGCAAGCAATTCTGTCTACGCCGTTGGCGAATTGGGCGTCATCCTGAAATGGGATGGCGGTTTGTGGTCGATTGTGAATAACCCGTACGGAAGCGATTTGTATTCGATAACCGGCGCGACGTTAGGTGGAACAAAGATTTACATAGGCGGCGATCGCATTGCGCTGCAAATTGTAAACGGCAACGTTGACGTGATACCGGTTGACGTGCCGTACAGCGTGCAGTTCCTGAGTGCGACGGTCGACGCCAACGGCGTTCTGTGGATGGGCGGAGAACGCGGACTCGTGTTGCGCAATTCAGGCAGCAGTTGGGATACGATGAACCTCGCACCCGATCTGATTGACGTGTGGACAACGAGCCTTACCAACGCGTGGGCAGTTGGCGAGTTCGGCTTCATTTTCCGATTTACCGGTACGTCCTGGACACGTCAGACTTCACCAACAATAACTCGCCTTAACACCGTGTGGGGCGCGTCATCAACTGACGCGTTTGCAGGTGGTGACGGCGGATTGCTACTGCACTGGAATGGCACAGTGTGGGCTTCGCAGTCATCACCCACGGCCGGTGACATTCTCAGCGTGTGGGGAACCAACGGTCAGAACGTGTATGCGTCGACTTACAATGGTGAAGTTCTGCACTATGACGGAAGCGCCTGGAGCGTCGCGACAACACAAGTGAATCCGTTATACGCGGTGTACGGCTCGGGAGCCAACGATGTGTACGCTGCAGGTGACCTTGGAACCGTTCTCAAGTTCAACGGGACATCCTGGTCGCCAATCAATACTGGAAGTGCAGCGCTACTGGCTGGCATTTGGTCAAGTTCACCAACCAACGTTTTCTCAGTTGGGGTGCTTGGTAGTTCTGCCGCGTCGTTCCGTTACGCGACGTCATGGCAATCAGTGAACGTTGGGGTGCAATCAGAACTCACATCAATTTGGGGTCCGAGTCCTTCTGATTTGTACGTGTCTGGCGCGAGCGGGACTATCCTGCGTTACGACGGCACCAATTGGCAGAACATGCCAACTGGCACGACTGAATATTTGTGGGCACTCACCGGCGATCCAAATGGATTGGGCGGCGGGTTCGCGGTTGGATTCAATTCTACCTTGGTAACTGGTAGCGGACCTGCAGCCAACAACAGTTTGCGCATTGGAAACTCGTCGCGCGGCTCTTGGTCTTTGGAGCCTTCGTCCGAAGCGCTTCTGACACGCGGCACAGTGCGTGCGCTTCCTACTGGCGCTGCGCGACGCTCCGTGAAACTTTCTCACGCACCAAAACTTCGCGAAGCTGGTGCCGCTGCGCGTCGCTAGTCTCAACTATTAGCATTCTGAATTCTGATTTCTGAACTCTGAACTCTGAACTCTGAACTCTGTGTTTTTGCAGAGAACGCCGATCACATCATCTGATGTGATCGGCGTTCTCCCGTTTTACTCTGAATTCCCCGTTTCGGCTTCCCGCTTCCCGCTATCGACTTTTCACCTTTTCGGCGCGGTTCCTGATTGCTTTTCGGCTCGTCGTCGGCCGTTCGGCAGTTTGGCAAAATCAAAAACAATTCCACTCGCCAAAACGCACTCCAAAATGCGAACTTGAACACAAGGTCAAAGTGCCATATGAAAATACCAAGTCAAATTGCCCACCAAGCCATCAGCCCAACCGCCAACTAATCAGACCGTTACGCTCATCGCGAGAACCCCGCCATGGTCGGCCCCATCAAGTCGATAGTCTCCCTCGCCGCAAACCTGTCATTTCCGTTAAACAAAAACGCGAACGCCAACATCTCTCCGTCTTCAGCCGTTACGTAACCCGACAAACCAATTACCGTGTTTGTCGTGCCAGTTTTTGCGTGCAGGTTTCCCTGCGCTGGCGTGTATTTCATGCGGCGCTTGAGCAGCTCCGATTCACCGGCCACTGGCAATGATGCATGAAATGCGCTCGACCAGGGTGCTTTATTCGCGTGCGCAAGCAATTGCACCATCGCGCGCGGGGTTACGCGATCGAGAACAGACAACCCACTGCCATCGGTTGCGATAACCGCGCCCGGTGCTGCGCCAACTTGCCGCAAAAGGAATTGCTGCAGCGTGGAATCGGCCGTTTGCGCCGAACCAACAACGTTGCGCTGCGGCCCGCGCGCAGCGTCACGCCATAGCATCTCAGCATAGTGATTGATACTTTCGCGATTCATCAGTGCGATCAACCGCGAAAGTGGTGGCGATTGCAATGATGTCACGAGCGTCGAACCAGCCGGCGTCGGTCCAATGCGAATATTGCCGGCAACTGCTATGCCTTTCGCTTCAAGCGCCGATCGAAACGCACCGGCAGTGAAGGTGACCGGATCACCAACTACCAATTGATATCGGCGGTTGCCCGCTTTGTTGCCAATCGTTCCCGAAACAATAATGCGATCATCGCTGATGCGACGCGACGACACGCGCACAGATGTTCCCGCGACCGTGTGAACCGTATTGGTGACGGTAAATCCTTGCGTCGCCGGTTCGAGAACAACCTTTGCATCACCACCGGCTTCTCCCGGCGTAATTGAAATGATGACAATGTTTTCGTTGAGCGACAGTGCGGAGAATGGAGCCGCGTACGCCGAGTTGGCGTACCGGCTCAACCAACCCTCAGGAATTTTTCGCGATTCAAACGCCGACGCATCTGCAATCAGATCGCCTGTCACTTTGGTTACGCCTGCGGCGATCGTCAATTGCGCCAGCATGTCCATCGGCGCGCTCGGGCCACCTTTCACAAATCTCGGCGACAACGATGGGTCGCCATCGCCACGCAAAATAATGTTGCCGTGAACGACCCCGTCCTTTTCCATCGGGCCGTCGCGCAACACATCGGTGCTGAACACATGGTCTGCGCCCAACTTGTCCAGCGCCAGTGCCGTCGTGAACAACTTCATCGTCGACGCGGGCACGTACGGACCATCGGGGTTTAGCGCAAACAGAGTGTCGCCACGCGTCAGCGAGATGACCATCGCTCCCCAGCTTCCGTTGTGCGTATGACTGCCGATAATCGCCGCCAGGTCGGCCTGAAGCGCAGCCGCACCGCGCGGAGCGGTGTATTTCGTAACCGGTTTTACTTGCGGTTTTTTGGGTTGCGGCGCCGCTTTTCGCGTTTGTAAATGCAGAATCGCTGGCCGCGCATCAAGCGCGGATGCATAGCGTGAACGCGCTTGCACAGTCGTCGGCAATACCAACGTTGCAGCGAAAAATGATAAGGCCAATTGGCGAGCCAACGGTGTCAGCAAATGCATCTCGTGCAGCGGGTGGTTGCAAGAACGGGCGCGTCGCTCTCGACAGTGGGTGTCAAAGCTGGCGCGACTAATCGCACACTACACCTTGAGCACGAGTCCGCCCCTCTTTGCAAGCAACAATAATACATACCAGAATGCGACAAATGTGATCGCATAGGCCAACGATGCGTTAATGGGAGTTAACCAGCTCGCGAAACCGTGAGTGTAAATCACCGATTGCAGCGGCGTTAACTTCTCGTTCACGTCGGAGCCGATGAATACCAGATTGTGATTCTGATCGAACTGAATCATTGAAGCCAACGCGCGGGCCATTACGCCAGAGCCGAGAAACGCCAGCATTGGATTCAGTCCATATACCACAAATGGTTCCGTCCATTTCTTGTAGCCGCGCACATCAATTATCCAGAGACATGTCGCTAGCAGGATTGCAGCAATACCCGCTGTGTATAGCACATACGAACTGGTCCAAATGGATTTATTGATCGGAAAGACCACATTCCAGATCAATCCGAGGACAATGCCGAGCACTCCCGCTGCAAGCATTCCCTTCAGGCGCTGGTTGATTGCAATCTCTCGCCGATTGATCCATTTGCCGGTGAAAGTGCCAAGAATCATCGTGCCAATTGCCGGCAGCGTCGAGAGCAATCCTTCTGGATCCCAGGTTTTGCTGCCGCTCCACAAATGGTTCACGCCAAGAACCGTGCGATCAATCCAGGCACTCAGTAGCTGTTCCGGTTTGTCGAGCACAAATCGCCCTGCAACCCCGGTATCAGGCACCGGTATCAGCGTTTGTGCGGCCCAGTAGCCGAACAACAACACTCCAAGAATTGCGAATTGCTGTTTGAGTGTCGTTTTGAAGGTGAGCAATCCGCCGCATAAGTACGCGATGCCAATGCGCTGGAGAACACCCAGAAATCGCAAATGCTCGGCACGAAAAACCACGCGGTCCATAAACGTGGGATTCGGATTTCCATCAATCGCCAGATACGTGAAACCCGGAAACCAATTCAGGCACAACCCGAACAAGTAGATCAGCACACCGCGCTTGATGATCTGAAACAGGATCTTCCCGTCATCATCACCGCGCGCGCGACGCCCCGCCAGCGAAAGCTCCGTGGTAATTCCGACGATGAACAGGAAGAACGGAAAGATGAGGTCTGTGGGCGTACATCCGTTCCACGGCGCGTGCTCAAGCGGCGGATAAATCGAACTCCACGAACCGGGATTGTTGACCAGCAACATTCCCGCCACGGTCATGCCGCGAAACACATCGAGTGCGACGAGACGTTCGCTGCGTTGGGTCACGTTGATTATTGACGGTGATTAGTCGGCTTTGCTCTTGATGCTCCAACCTGCGGTATCGCATGACATCGTATATGCGCGTGCAGGTGCTACCTTGCCATCGAATTCGCCCGTGAGATAGTGACCGCCCAAACTCACGACTTCGGTTCCGTCCGCATTCTTCTTGTCGCTGCGCATCACGATCAGTAACGCAGTAAACGGCCCGGCGAGTTCAATCTTGTCGCGCACTTTCTTCTTCTGTTCTTCACTGCCCGCGTAAAAATACGTAGGGCCTTTGTCCTGCAGCGCGCGCAACCCTTCATCGGGAACGGCGGAATCCGTACCGGCGGCGCTCAGGAAACGCATCGGCTTCGGCTCACTGTTCTTGATGAAATCGCGAATAGCGACCGTCGCCGCCGAACTTCCCGCCTCGGCTACGCATCCCTTTTCAGCCTTGGCTTTTCCGGATGCCGTTTTGGCGACGCTCGACCCTTTACCAGAATCGCACGCGCCGATAACCACACCCAGCACGACAATACCAATCTGTATCAACGCTGCGGTTTTGCGCGGGGAACGAAGACTCAGCATAGGCTGTACAGTGAGAAGGGAAAGGTTTGTTGTCCAGAGCGAGTTCCAATACGTAGATGTACCCGCGGTACTGGCGCGTTCACAGCCCACCGCGATAATAGAGTCACTGGCGTTTGAGAAAGCGAATCTGGCGTTATCGCGCTGTTTGCCTGACGTCCTTTTTGCACGGTCTCGCGTACTCCAGCAACACGTTTCGTTGAGAGGACCAGATGGGTGACATGAATCGGGTTTCACGCGAAGGAATTGCGGCAGGGCTCATTGGCGGTACGGTGGTTGCAATTTGGTTTGCCCTGCTCGATCTGATACGGGGCCACCTGCTTGCCACACCGATCATGCTGGGTACCTCCGTCGGATCGTTATTTCTGAATGGAGATTCGCCAGGCTCCGCCGCCGCTTTCCTCGGCTACACGTTGTTTCACTACACAGCTTTCATTCTGGCGGGCATCGGCTTTGCCTGGGTTGTGAACGGCGCTGAAAAAGTGCCTTCAGTTATCATCGGCCTGCTCGGCCTGCTCGCGGTATTTGAAGTATGGTGGGTTGGTGGCACGTATTTGCTCACCAAGGGCTTCGGTGAATTGACCTGGCTGCAGGTGTTCATCGCCAACATCATTGGTGCGGGCACGATGTCGTTGTATTTGTGGAGACAGCATCCGTCGCTCGCAGGTCGAGTGGATGCCGTGTTGGCTGGTGCTCGCGAATAGAGGTTCCTGGGATTTTTACGCCGTAACTGCAATAGCAAAACGCGGATCTAACGGATCACACGGATTTATTCATCGCAAACTGTGAGCATTGTGCGACGGGTTGACGTTTTCTTAAGAAAGAAAACATCCAACCGGTGAGTCAGGTGTTCATCGTGCGATTTGAGCAATCCGCGTGATCCGTAAGATCCGCGTTTCGCTGTTGCAGTACCAGTACCAGTACCAGTACCAGTTCACTCGGACCGCGACAACTCAAGACAGTGGCGCCGCCACCGAGCCAACTTGCGCACTCGCGACATCGTCTTCCCCACGTGCGTGCCACCTGAAGAACACTACGCTCATCACGATGTAAAAAAACAGGGCGCCCGGTATCCACATAATGAGACCACCATATTGCTGGTCGGATATTGGCGAAATGTGCAGAATACGCGGGGCGATTGCGTACGCCGGATACAGCAGATC
>JBDUAX010000582.1:0-2732 GCA_040004455.1 Gemmatimonadaceae bacterium | reverse complement strand
AGGTGCTGCACCCCGAGCTGGGCGCGGCACTGGGCGCTGAACGCTTCCTGAGCGAGATTCGCACCACCGCGCGGCTACAACATCCGCACATTCTTCCGCTGCTCGACAGCGGTGATGCAAACGGGTTGTTGTACTACGTCATGCCGCTCGTGACGGGTGAGAATTTGCGCGCGCGACTGGATCGGGAAAAGCAATTACCGATTGACGATACCGTGTTGATTGCGCGCGAAGTCGCCGATGCGTTGAACTACGCGCACTCGCTGGGCGTCATTCACCGCGACATTAAGCCCGAAAATATTTTACTGCAGGGTGGTCACGCACTCGTTGCGGATTTCGGCATTGCGCTCGCAGTGCAACACGCCGCCGGCGCGCGCATGACGCAAACCGGGTTGTCGCTCGGTACACCGCAATACATGTCGCCCGAACAGGCGATGGGTGAACGCACGATTGACGCACGCTCGGATATCTATGCACTCGGCGCGGTGACGTACGAAATGTTGACCGGCGAGCCACCCTTCACCGGCAATTCGGTGCAGGCAATCGTCGCGAAAGTATTGACTGAACGACCAACGGCAATTCACACGTTGCGCGACACCGTACCACGCGGGCTTGAAGAGGCCATCAACACGTCGCTCGCAAAACTTCCGGCCGATCGTTTTGCAACGGCGGCTGTATTTGCTGCGGCGCTGGCAAATGCGCGACAACCGGGCGTAATCCTTGCGAACTCCGGAGCAAACAGCGCGGCGCGATCCGCCACAAGGTCATCGTCTTCGAATGTACGGTGGTTGGTTCCGCTGCTGATTGTTGCCCTGGTCATCTCAACGGCATTCGCCGTTCGCACTTTCAATCGTGCGTCATCAGAGCAATCAGTTACGCGCGCGTTCCTCAGTTTTCCTGAGGCCGAAAAGCCAATACTGCAACGCAGTGGCTACACCATTCTTCCCGACGGCAGTGCGATCATTTACATCGGAGTCAATGGCAGCGGTACGCAACTGTGGATGCGCAAGCGTTCGGAGTTGCACGCAATTCCAATTGGTGGAACCGCTGGTGTCATTCAATTTTTTGTATCACCCGACGGAAAATGGATCGGTTTCATCGCGAAAGAAAAAGTGATGAAGGTACCCGTAGGCGGCGGAGAACCGATAACCATCGGTGATTCGCCGTGCCAGGAACACGCTTGCGAAACATTTAATGGCGGCGCATTTCTCGACAACGGATTCATCACCTTCTCAGCACGAGCCGCGCTCATACTGGTCAGCGCAGATGGATCGAAACGAGACACGCTGGTTCCGTCGTCGACCATCAGCGGACTGGCCGCCACTCAACCGCACGCACTTCCCGGTTCGCACGCAGTGTTGTTTGCAACATGCACACTGTACTGCCGACAGTCGGATGTTTGGGTTGTCGAAGTCGGAACGAAGAAAGCAAAACGCATTATTCCGAACGCGTCACACCCAATTTACCTGTCCTCCGGTCAAATCGTGTACGTCGATCGGCAAGGGGTCGCCAATGCGGTTGCGTTCGATGCGACGAATTTTTCAGTTTCCGGCGAGGCCGTTCCCCTCTTCAACCGCGTGGTCGGCCCAATCGTCGTATCGCAAAACGGAACGCTGCTCTATGGCGACGCCGATCCGGAAACACATTCGGATCTTGTGGTCGTCAAACGCGACGGCACTGCGCGCAACATTGACTCAAATTGGCGCGGTGATTTCGCGTCGTTGTCGGTTTCCTTCGATGGCAAACGCGTTGCGGCGACTGTCATAGACAAAGCGGAAGAACATATCTGGATCAAGTCACTCGATGGTGGACCTCCCGCGCGACTCACACTTGGCCAGGCGCAATACTCAACGCCGTCATGGTCGGGGGATGGTTCATCCGTTTTTTACACACGCTTTGTTCCCGACAGTTCGTCATTTCGCACACGGCCGGCCGACGGCAGCGGTGGTGAAAAACTTTTGCGAAGCGGCGACGACTGGGTAATCGAATCGGAAGCATCGCGTGACGGCGAATGGCTGGTACAACGCGAGTATCACAAGAAAGATGGAAGTCGCGCCATTTTTGCGCGGCGCCTCAGTGGCGATACGACTACTCGAACAATTGTGAACACGAAATTCAGTTCGTACTCTCCTTCGCTTTCGCCTGACGCGAAGTGGATGGCGTACGTGACCGAAGAATCCGGGCAATCGGAAGTGTGGGTGGTTCCGTTTCCCGATCCGGGCACAGCGCGTTGGCAGATTTCCGCCGAGGGTGGTTCTGAACCCGCGTGGTCCAGGGACGGCAAAGAAATATTTTATGTCGATCGTCATCAACAACTGATTGCCGTATCGGTCACCACACAAGGAGTTGTTGCGGTGGGCAAATCGCAGTTACTTTTTTCGACGGCACCCTATCGTCGGCATCCAACGCATCGCGCGTATGGTTTGCTTCCGGGCAATCAGGGCTTCGTAATGATTCGCGATGGCTCCGCCACCACCAAAGACCTCGTTTTGGTTGACAACTGGTTCACGGAGTTGCAGCAAAAAATGAAAGCCTCGAAGGCAACACAGAGTTCGAAGTAGCAATGAGTAACTCAACGACGGATTTCTCCAGATTCACGCGCGCCATCGTACGCCCACCCGCGCGCAACTTTGCCGAAGGACTCACCACCGTAGATCTGGGCGCGCCCGATGTCGATCTCGCGCTCGCGCAACACGCCAAATACTGTCAAGCTCTTGAGTCGCACGGATGCACAT
>JBDUAX010000581.1:0-2738 GCA_040004455.1 Gemmatimonadaceae bacterium | reverse complement strand
GAAAATGCAGAGGGGCCAGCCGTGTCGGTGGCGGGACGCATTGTGTCATGGCGCAGTCAGGGAAAGACCGCGTTCGCGCACGTCGCCGATCAAGGCGGTCGCGTGCAGCTGTATTTCCGCAAAGACGAAATTGGTGACGACGCATTCGACGTACTCGGCGATTACGACCTGGGCGACTACATCGGGGTGCACGGAACTCTGATGCGCACGAAGACGGGCGAAGCAACTGTGCGCGTGACAAAATCGGAAATGCTTTCGAAGGCGTTGCGGCCGCTGCCATTTGGCAAAGAACAATTGGTGGACGGGCAAATGGTGCGCTATTCCGCGTTCTCGGATACCGAGCAACGGGCGCGCCAACGTTACGCCGATCTCGCGGTGCATCCGGAGGTTCGCGCGCTGTTTACTGCGCGATCAAAGATGACGACAACAATTCGTCGGCATCTCGATGACCTCGGATACCTCGAAGTCGAAACGCCCGTGCTACAGCCGCTGTACGGCGGCGCTGCGGCACGTCCTTTTGTTACGCATCACAACACGTTGGATATGCCGCTGTTTCTGCGCATTGCCGACGAGTTGTATTTGAAGCGCCTGATTGTTGGTGGATTTGAGCGCGTGTATGAAATCGGGCACGACTTTCGTAACGAGGGCATTGACCGCACGCACAATCCCGAGTTCACCATGCTCGAATTCTACGAGGCCTACGCGGATTACGAGGGAATGATGGGGCGCGTCGAGAACTTGTTTCTCGCCGCCGCTGATGCAGTGCGATCGGTCGCAGGTATTGGCGACAGAGTGCCAGTGTTGTCGCCGCCGTTTCCGCGCATTGAGTGGGCGCCAACGTTATCGAGGGGTGCGGGAATCGATGTCATGACGGCGACCGAGGCCGAGTTGCGCGCTGTGGCAACACGTATTGGCGTTGAACGAGTTGGCGCGCTCAGCCGACCGAAGGTACTCGACGAGATGTTCCAGGCGCTCGTGGAATCGAAAATCGATACGCCGACTTTTGTTATCGACTACCCGCTTGAACTTTCACCGCTCGCGAAACCGAAGCGCGGCAATCCACAACTGACCGAGCGCTTCGAGTTGTTTGCGCGCGGAAAAGAAATGGCGAACGCGTTTTCGGAGTTGAACGATCCAATCGATCAACGCGGGAGATTCGAAGCGCAGGCTCGTTTGCAAGCGGCTGGCGATGATGAAGCGACGGGTGTTGATGAGGATTATTTGCGTGCGATGGAATACGGCATGCCGCCAACCGGCGGTGTGGGCATCGGTATCGATCGCTTGTTCATGTATTTGACCGACACGCAAAACATTCGCGATATCATTCTTTTCCCAACGATGCGCCCCGAGTAATCGGACATCATGGGAAGTCTCGAGATGTCAATTGCGTTACGCTATTTACGAAGCCGGCGCGGTTCGAAATCGTTTTCGCTGATCAGCATTATCGCCATTGGCGGTGTGCTGATTGGTGTGGCCGCGCTCATTGTGGTAATGGGCGTGATGACCGGCCTGCAGGTGGATTTGACAGAAAAAATCCTTGTCGGCAGCGCAGATATTCAGGTGCTTTCCTTCAGTGAAGATGTTCGACTTTCGGGGTGGGAAGCTGTGTTAGCCGACGCCAAGAAGGTAAAGGGCGTTGTGAACGGCGCACCGTTTGTGCAGACGCAGGGATTATTGCAAGGGAAATCCGGACGGAAGGGCGCAATAGTTATCGGTATAGAGGCCGAAGGAACGCCAGGTGCGGACGTCACGTCGATTCGATCGCACGCCATCATGGGAGACTTCCGCTTTCGTGCACCCGACGGTACGAGACATGGTGCGGTACTCGGCAGAGTGCTGGCGGCGAATCTGAATGCATTTCCGTCCGACACGATTTACCTGTTTGGTTTGGGCTCGATGAACGCGGCCACGGGACAAATTATTCCACAAGTGGACACGTTAGTGGTAACGGGAATTTTTGACTCTGGTTTGTACGAATACGATGCAACCTATGTGTACATCGATTTACAAATAGCCCAGAAATTTGCCGGCTTTGGAGATGATGTGACCGGTCTCGAATTGAGTGTTACGGATCGCTGGCAAGCGCGACCGATTTCATTGAACATCGAGGCGACTACCAAAACACCGGTTCGTACGGTGGATTGGCAAACACAGAACAAGCCGCTATTTCAGGCGCTTAAGTTGGAAAAACTTGGAATGGCCATCATTCTGCTGTTAATCATTGTGATTGCGGCATTCAACATTGTCAGCACGCTCACGATGGTGGTCGCAGACAAGACACGTGAAATAGGGATTCTGCGCACAATGGGATTATCAGCAAAATCGGTGCGCAGAGTGTTCCTGTTGCAGGGGGTTTTAATTGGAGCCATTGGCACCGGACTGGGCTTGACCCTTGGCCTGATCGTGGTGGCAATCATGGAAAAGCTGAAGTGGCCGCCGCTCGATCCGCAGGTGTACTTCATCGATCACGTGCCGGTCATTGTGTCGCCGTGGGATGTGATTTTGGTCGCGGCGTCAAGCATGGCTATTGCCACGATTGCTACACTGTATCCAGCGGGCCAGGCGGCACGGTTGTATCCCGTCGACGCAATTCGGCACGAGTAGCATGACGATCACAAATCTGCGTGCGCCGTCCGCTGTGGTCGAGGGGGAGAACATCGTTAAGGAATACGTTGGCGGCGATGGTGGTATTATTCGTGTGCTGGACGATGTGTCGCTACAAGTGACACGGGGGGAGA
>JBDUAX010000005.1:0-29445 GCA_040004455.1 Gemmatimonadaceae bacterium | reverse complement strand
CACTGCGTTCGTCGTATGAATTGGGTTTGCTCACAACACTTGGCGCCGCCTACGCCGGTATGATGGGCTACGCCGCGCCCGAAACCGCGCAGACTTATGCGCGCGCAACCGAATTGAGTGATGAGTTGGGGGACGTTCCTGAGCTCTTCTGGGCAATTCGTGGGGTGTGGAGCGCGATGCTCGTACGCGGCGACCTCGTGCGCGCACTCGAAGTAGCGGAACGGTTGTTGCGCTCGGCCGAAGCGAGTGGGCGCGATGCACTGCGCATGGAGGCTCACTATACAGTCGCCGCAGCGCACATGTTCATGGGTGCGATGCCACTCGCGCGCCAACACTTTGCGAGCGTGCTCGCTCTCAATCATGCCGATCGTGACATGTCCGGTAGACTGTACACGGCCGTGGATGTTGTCGCCGTGTCGCTGGCGTTGGCCGCGCAGACTGCCTGGTTGCTCGGCCTGGATGAGGAAGCGAGTCGATTCAACGCCGAATCACTCGCGTTGAGTGAATCGCTGGCGCATCCTGTAAGTCAGGCATTCGTGCAGAATCAGGCATCGACGTTGGGTTATCTCAACGGCAATCGCGAGCTCGCCAAATATCATGCGGCCGAGACAATTCGACTTTCCGAGACATACGGGATATTTTTTGCGCCAATCGGCGCGTTGATGATGGCCTGGGTTACGGACGACACGCTCACCGCGAACACCATGATTGGCATGTTGCGTGGCGGTGGGTCGCACGTTGGCAGCACCGTCTTTTATTGCATGTTGGCGGAAGCTCAGTGGCGAAATGGTGATACGAAGGCGGCCGAACAGTCAATCGACGAAGCATTGGCGATAGCGAAGGCCAACCACGAAGGCTATTGGGAACCGGAGTTGAACAAACTGCGCGGCGATATTGCGGCGCAGGAGGGGCGCATTGCTGATGCTGAGCGTGCGTATCGTTTGGCGATTGAATGCGCGACGACGCGCGGGTTGGTGGCTCTCACGCGACGCGCTGAGAGTCGACTTGCTTCTCTGCTATCGAAGCCCATCTCAAACTCGCGGTAATCGACCATATGTTCTCGAGCGTGTTCAAGTCCGGACAACCGTGGCTTAACCGAACCGATTTCACTGACTTTGAACTGGCGCTCTTTGCGCTTGGGTGCATCGGTTGGGTCATTGCGTACATCGGTGTTGCGGTCATGCTGCATCGTCGCAAGTTCGTGGAGATTCCCGCTGGCGCGGTGGCCGCGAACATTGCGTGGGAATTTGTGTGGGGATTCATTTACGGTTCCAATATGGGAAAATTGTTCACCGTTGGCTACGCGTTGTGGTGCGTGCAAGACGTGTACATCGCGTACAGCGTGTTCAAGTACGGCGCGAAGCAACTCGACAACGCGAATTTGGCCAGGTACTTCAAGCCCTCGTTTGCGTTTGGCATTATCGCGTGGGGCATTGGTATCTATTTTTTCATTGGAGACGGTTACGACACGGGGTACGGCGCCATTTCCGGCTACATACTGAACGTGATGATGTCGGCGTTGTACATCACGTTGCTGCTCAAGCATGAGGTCAACGATTTTTCAGTCGTTGTAGGATGGAGCAAAATGCTGGGTACGCTGTTGCTCAGCGCCTTCAACGTCATGGTGAAGGGAGACAATTTGTTCCTCATGAGCCTCTGCGCCATTACGCTGGTGCTCGACCTTGTGTATTTGGGACTTCTGCACGCCAAACGCAGCGGAGCCACGTCGTTCTCGATGCGACCATCCGTCAACGCATCAGCTGCGAGGACAGCTCAATGAGTGGCGCGGAATCACTGGTCAATCTCACCAACTACACGCTGCCGCAAATCATTTTCTTTGCACTGGGCGGCACCTTTTGGGTCGTTGCATACGTCGTGGTGCTGATGAACATTCGCAAGCACGGCGTTGTTGAAATTCCCGCGGCGGCAGTCGCGTGTAACATGGCATGGGAAACAACGTGGGGTTTGCTTTACCGCACTGATCTTGGTGTGATTTTTGTGTGGGGCTATCGTACCTGGTTCATTCTCGATCTGTTTATTTTCGGATATCTGTTTTTTAATGGCGCGAAGCACGTGACCAACCCAGCAACTCGTAAATGGTTTCGTCCGGGACTGCTTGGTAGCTACGTAGCGTGGCTTATCATGTTGTATTTCTTTGTGCAAGGCAGGAACGACACGTCAACCGGAATTCTGTCGGGTTTCATTGCAACGCTGTTGATGTCGGCGCTGTACGTTGTCGTTGAGCTATCCAACATCGACCCCAGTCAATATTCGAAACTGGCAGCGTGGGCCAAACTCCTGGGCAACGGCTTTGCGTCGGTGTTTTGCGTCATGGTGTATCCCGACAAGCATTTCCTGCTCGCCATTTGCGCCATCACGTTTGTGCTGGACGTTATCTATCTGGTGATGTTTCAACGGGAACGTCTCGGTCAAGCAGCTGTTGCACCTGCTTGAGTGATTCGGGAATTCTGAACGTCACGTCACCACCGTATTGACGCTTAATCATGTTCTGCAACAACAGCCGCGCCAACGTGGGATGAAAGCGACCGGTGGGATCGAGTCGGTCAAGTCGGTGAAAGAATCGCAGTATGGCGCCCAGGGCAAACATCAACAGTGGGTGACTTTCGGCTTTTGCGTTGGCGGGAATGAGTCCAACGCGACGACAACCGTCGGTGCCAATAAGCTGCTTCATGAAAATCAACGGCAGCCTGCCAAAACCAAACGCGTTGAGCCGCTTTGGAATCAACGCCTGCATCATCACGAGATTTTCTCGCGCCAGCGCAACACCGTCGACGTTCTGCGCAGGGTCATGCGCGTAATGACGCCGCTCGTACGACACGTAAAATTCGCGCGCTTCGCTGATATTGGCCGGAACCCAGAATGAGGTTCCGTGCTCGTTTGGTGGATGAATTCCCATCGCGACTGCGAACGCGCGCCACAAATAGTAGTAGTCCTCCGCGTCGTCTTCCGATAGCGAATCGTACAACTTCGGCACGCCATCAATGACCAGCAATGACAAACCCATAATGGTGCCAAGCATGTCTTCGAGATTGACAGGCGCACCGTC
Source organism: Gemmatimonadaceae bacterium (assembly GCA_040004455.1). Classification (GTDB taxonomy): domain Bacteria; phylum Gemmatimonadota; class Gemmatimonadetes; order Gemmatimonadales; family Gemmatimonadaceae; genus Gemmatimonas. The sequence goes on along the minus strand of JBDUAX010000005.1, from coordinate 26,378 downwards.
GTACTTCGTGCTGTAATCGGGCAACACCCTCGGCACGATTCGTCGAATTCCCGCGTGCATGAGGCGGGCTTGTCTTGCGGCCGCCACCGCACGCCCACCAGTGTCGAATCCACCAATGCTCGACACATCGACCACCAGCTGCAGCACGCCGAGAAGTCGGCGATACGGGCGCGAACGCAAGTTGCCCGACATGTTGAGCAGCACCGCGAGGTTTGGCGCGGCGTAGCCTTCAGGCAATGACTTTGCCAGCAAAACCAGGCAAAACGCAAACGCGTGATCGAGAAAAATGCGTTCACCGCGTCGTAGTCGCGCGTGATCCAATCCGTCGGGGAACTTGACGCGATCCGATTCAAGCAGAATGAGCAAATCGGTTTCGCTGTAGAAATCACGCAGCGCCTGCGGTGCGTCGTCGGGAATTTTGACGTTGTTAACTGCCGCTCGCGCAAACAATCTGGCGAAGTCATCCTTGCTGTTAAGCGCCGCTACGCACTTGTCGGCCGAGACATCAGCACTTTGGCGAAGCGTATCGAGAAACGCGTCGTCAGACCATCGGGTGGAACGGGCGGGGGCAGGGTTTGGCATGGCGCGAATGTATGGACCGTGAAGAGTTCAAACCAGTTGCAAAGCGCACTGGTCCACACTCAGCGCGCACCCTATGATCCCGCATGGATGTCACGCTCTCGGCCTTTAAAGAACAGCTTCGCGACCGCTACGACATCGATCGACTGGTCGGGCGGGGCGGCATGGCCGATGTGTATCTCGCTACCGACCGAAAACACGGTCGCCCCGTCGCCGTCAAGATCTTGCATTCCCGTGCCGGCGTGAGTGTCGATTCTGCCCGTTTCACTCGGGAAATTGAAACGGCGGCACGACTGCAGCATCCGAATATCCTGCCGGTTTATGACAGTGGTGAGGCAGCCGGTTGCCTGTTCTTCGTAATGCCCTATGTGGAAGGCGGATCGCTTCGCCGGCGCCTTGAACAATCGAAAGCGATACCGTGGGCCGACGCGCTCGCGATCGTTCAGGAAGTGGGGGACGCGCTGGCGTTTGCGCATACGCGAAACGTTGTACACCGCGACGTGAAGCCAGAGAACATTTTGTTCTTTGCTGGTCACGCGGTCGTTGCCGATTTTGGAATTGCGAAGGCGATTTCTGAAGCCGAAGGAGATCGCCTGACACTAGCGGGCTATGGCCTGGGAACTCCCGAGTACATGAGTCCCGAGCAAGCGTTTGGCGATAGCAGCATTGATGCACGAAGCGACGTCTACAGCCTGGCCTGCGTGTTGTACGAAATGCTGTCGGGCAGAACGCCGTGGGAAGGCGAGGAGCCGTTCGCCGCGTTACTCAGAAAATCAAGAGAATCTGCACCCACACTCTCGGGCGCTGAAGCACAGGGGTTGCCGCACCACGTTGAACAGGTGCTGCAGCGCGCGCTCGAACGCGATCCGGCCGCACGCTATGCCGACATTCCCGAAATGATGTCGGCGCTGATTGATGCGAACAACCGCATTACCGGTCTCACCAAAGTGTTTTCAAGTGCAACAACCGGAATTCCCTCGGTAGCCGTTTTGCCGTTCGTAAACCTGGGGGGCGATGCGAGCGACGAGTATTTGTGCGACGGCCTAAGCGAAGAGTTGATTCAGGCGCTCGGTCAACGTGGCAACACACGCGTGGTCGCGCGCACGTCCTCGTTTCGCTTTAAGGGACACACGGGCGACATTCGCACAGTTGGGAAAGAATTAGCCGTCGATTCACTGCTGGAAGGCAGCGTGCGGCGGCAGGGAAACAGACTTCGCATCAGTGCGCGACTCATCGACTCGCATTCAGGATTTGAACGTTGGTCCGAACGATTTGATCGACAATTTGAAGACGTGTTCGAAGTGCAGGACGAAATTGCGCGCTCCATTGTCATGTCGCTGCAAGGCACGCTGCAGCCGAACGCAAATCAGATGGTGCGTGCCGCCACGAGCGACATGGAAGCGTACGAGCTGTTTCTCGAAGCGCGTTTCATGTGGAACCAGCGCACAACGGCATCGCTCCGACGCAGCGTTGAGTTGCTGCGCAAGGCAGTAGCGAAGGACCCGGGTTTTGCACAGGCTCACGCTGCGCTCGCTGATTCCTGCGTTACGCTCGCGCTGTACGGCGATGACGCGCCCGCACCTCTCATGTCGCAGGCACGTGAGTCGGCGGAACTGGCACTCCGCTTGAAGGCGGGTGCCGCTCAAGCGCATCCCGCATTTGCCTGCGTGCGCGCTCTTTACGACTGGAACTGGGTTGAAGCCGAACAGCATTTCGCGTTGGCAACGCGCGGTGCGCAATCGTCGGCGACAGCGTTTCAGTTTTACGCCGTGAATTTGTTGGTACCGTTGCGTCGTTACGCCGAAGCGCATGCGGCGTTGGCGCGTGCGCGCGCAATTGATCCGCTATCAGCGGCGGTAACGCTGAGCATTGGTGTGGCGTTTCACTATGAAAATCGGCAGGAGGACGCGATTCGCGAATTCCAAACGGTGTTGGTTCGTGAGCCACAGTTTGGAATGGCGTACTATTTTTTGGGTCGCGCCTACGCGTCGCTTGGCCGGTTTGATGCAGCGCTGGAATCAATTACACGCGCGGAAGGATTGCTGGGATCGAGCCTCGAGCCAATGGCATTGCGCGCGGTTGTGCTCGCAATGACTGGCAAGATGTCAGAAGCCAATGCGTTGCGCGAACAACTGAAAAAACTTGCGCTGACCCGTTACGTGTCGCACGTAATCAACGCCGAAATTCTGGCGGCGATGGGTAGAGATGATGACGCGTTGACCATTCTCGATTTGGCTGTGAAGGATCGCGCGACAGATCTCGTTTGGATCGGATCTCGGCCAGCCTTCGGCCGGCTTCTGAATCATCCGCGTTTTGTTGCAATCATGCAGACGATGCGACTTCCAATGCGCACGTAAATTCGATTTAACGTTGGTCAAATAACGTGAGCGGATCCACCGTGATTTGTCCGTAGCGCGCAATGAAGTGCAAATGCGGACCCGTAACGCGCCCTGTCGCTCCCACATTGCCAATGATCCCGCCTTGTTCAACTGTGTCGCCAATGGCAACGAGCTGCTTGCTGAGATGCAGATACGCCGTCACCAGTCCTTCGCCGTGATCGATGTACACCACGTTTCCCCCCAAATAGAACGAGCCGATCAAACGCACGATTCCGCGATTCGCAGCGCGCACTGGTTCACCAACCGTGCCAGCGAAATCGGTGCCCATGTGACGGCTCGTCACGTGACCGTTGAAAATGCGACCCCCACCAAAAGCACTCGTAATACGAGTTGCGCGCGGCTTGGCGAACGCGGCAGTCCAAAGTCGCGGAGTGTGGTGTGACTCACGCGAGACGGCTGCCGCTTGAGCGGCTTCGCGACTCATTCTCGCCGATAACGCCGAATCGGGTGGTGCCGAGAACTGCGGTGCGACCGTCAGTTTCTCCAAAAGGTACGCGCCGCTTTGTGTGCGAATGCGCGAAGTAATTGCAGCGTCGTTGTTGCAATGCAGCGTGATGTTCACGCCGTGGGTTGAATCGATGGGAATGGCCGCAATGGCGACAAGTGAATCACCAACCACGTGAAAGTGCAGCGGTTCGCCGGAAACGGTTGCCGTGACCTCGTTTGATTTTCCGTTCACTTCACCACCGCGAAGCGCAAGGCGAAACAACGAACCGGCGTGCGGAATTGCCGGTTGCAAATGAAACTGCGAACCGGGAGATACCTTGGCTTCGGAAGTGGCGAGGCAGGCCGCCAATAACAAGTTCATCATTCGGCTTGTCCTACCGCTCGTTTGGTCAGCAGTTCCGTTCCCCGCTAAGCGCACACGGCATTCATCAATGCTTCGAGCGCGTCACGATCACCGCCGTCCCAGGCAAGAGCATCGCAGTGACATCGGAATCGCCAGCGTTTTCATGAGTCATTGCGCCCCTCGGAGGGATTGCGCTCGGGGCGGCCTGGTCGCGACAATACAGGTTCACACCTCATTGCTTTGCCATGACAAATCTCAATCGCTGTGCTGTGGTCGCCTGGGCGCTTGTGGCCAATGCAGTCTTTGGCGTCGTGCGTACTTACGCACAGGACGATACAACCAAAGCGTCACCTGCGACTTCAAAAACGTGCTACCGCGGGCTCGCGGCAACTGGCTGTCGCCGGTTCATTCTCACCGAATTAACTCTCGACAAGTTGCTTGTTGGGCAAAATGTCACGTTTACAACCAACCAGACCGGCAGCTCCCTTCCATACACGAGCAAACCAAATCAATCTCGGCTGAGCGGCGAAATTTCCTTGATGACGAATCGCAGTCTGCACACGGCTCTGGGTGCATCCTTGCTGCTTCGAGAAGCCCAAGAAGGAGGAAACGTCGGAGTAAAGCTTCGATATCGTAGATGGCTGCATAGAGACGGTGCCGCACTCGACATCGGTGCCGGGCTCGTGAGCGGGCGTAATGATGGGAGTGAAAGCCGCGTGCTGCTCTTTACCAGTGACGTCGCACTCAATGTGGGCGATTACGTTGGAGTAACGCTTGGCGCAGACACTCGAAGCGCAGGTGGTAACCACAAGCCTCTTCTCTATGGCGGTCTCCGATTGGGATCGCAACCCGCGTGGATTGGGGCGGCTCTTTTCGGAATTATCTATGTGATTGTGCGAAGGGGGGTGGGTTGATCAGGCATTCGGTCAAATCGCTCGCTAATTGCGTTCGCGCGCCAGGGATCATTTCCAGTTGGTTCTGACAGCCTCCCAGATTTCACTGATGCATTCTCTCATCCCAGCGTGTCGTGACCGACAACAACGCACTTATTCTTGTGACTGGCGCGACGGGTGAACTCGGTGGTGCAACGGCGCGGAAATTGTTGGCGAAAGGCGTTCGTATTCGAGCCATGGGGCGCAATCGCGCGAAGCTCGATGCACTGGCCGCACTCGGCGCGGAAACAATTCAAGGCGATTTGCTCGACTTGAGTGCAGCGACGCGCGCGTGCGAAGGGGCGACACAGATTTTTAATACCGCGAACAATGTGATGGGGTCGGGTGAGTCTAGCCCGCATCGTGTAGATGTCCCGGCGCATCGAAACTTGTGTGCGGCCGCCAGAACGAATTCCGTAAGCCGCATTGTAAATGTGACGTTGCAGAATTCCGGTATCACGAGATCACCGGTCGACTATTTTCGCATCAAACTCCAGGTCGACGCCGTTATTCGTGAAAGCGGTGTGCCGTTTGTGCTGCTCGCGCCAACGGTATTCATGGAAACGTGGGCCGGATTACTGATTGGTGATGCAATCAAGGATGGCAAACCCGCAATTCTGTTTGGTGATGGTACCCGACGTTCCAATTTCATTGCGGTGAATGACGTCGCAGAGTATGGCGTGCAAATACTCAACCGAAGCGACGTGCAGAATGAAACTGTGAACGTAGGCGGGCCATCAACATGTTCGTTTTCGGAAATCGTCACCATGGTAGAACGCGCACTCGGCGTCACCGCCAATCGAAAGCATATTCCCATTCCCGCTCTCTGGGTTGGAAAGACTTTACTTCGTCCATTTAACGAAGTGGCATCACGCAAGATGTCGATGGGCTACATGGTCGCTACAACCGATACGTTGTTCGACGCGTGGCCCGAATCGGCCAAACGCTTCGGCGTTGATGCCATCACAATGGAAACGTTTATTGAGCGCCGGTTTGGTAAACGGGGGACGCCTGGTGGGCGGTGACGGAACTGCTGCTTGTCCCCCATCACCATTCGGTGCTAGCATAGCGTGAGTCTCCCTCACCCACGCCGCCGCCATGCTTCTCCCCGTTCTCCTCCTCCTGCAACTGCGAGCGCCGCAACGCGTCGTTAGCGACTCGGGTGTTTATCCCAACACGCTGCAAATCACTCCCGCCGGCGTGCAAAGCGCATTCGACGGGCGCGTGTTCGGCGTGCACTTCGGAGCAAACGCAGGCGAAGTGTGGGTCGCCGTGCCAAGCGGTGCGTGGAAAATGGCGTGGCGCGAAAACCGAGTGCTCGCCCGCGCGGACTTCAACGGCAAACCCGGTGTGTATGGCATCACCGTCGACCCGGTCACCAAACTACCAATCGTTTCATCAGTCGGCCGCCTTCCCGCTGATGTTGCCGCGAGCCGCATGCCTGGTGGGCCACCACTCTCGCGATCGAAATCGGTCACACAACTCGTAACGTATTCGAGCGACAGCGCCGCGATTCCGGCCGCGCAGTCAGGGCCACTCGGCGCATTCATGGCGGGTTCGCCCGCCATTGCAAGAGTTGCGAACAAATCAGGGCAACGCGTGCTCGTGTTGCCACTCCCGGCCGACGACAAACTCGTCGTTCTCGACGCTAACACGAATCAGGTTATTCGCACCGTGCAATTAGGCGTGCTGCCAATTGCTGCCGCAATTTCTGACGATGGCACTGTTGCCTGGATAACCGTTTTCGGCGGACCCAAACCGAAAATCAACGAGCGCAGTGCATCGCAATGCTGCGATCCAAGCGCAGAACTCATTCGTGTGAGCGCGCGCGGCATTGCCGAACGCGGCACCGTTGTGCGCGTGGACGTGGAAAAGGGGGTCGTCACGCATTCACTTTCCGTTGGACTGCACCCAACGAGTGTTGCGTGGAATCAAAGTGCAAATCGCCTGTACGTAGCGAACGGAAACTCCGACAGCATCAGCGTAATTGATACCCGCACCAACACAGTCATTGGCGGTATCGGTGTTTCTCCCTTCAAGGAACGCCGCATTGGGCTTTCCCCAACGGCACTCACGCTCTCACCAAATGGCAACACGCTCTACGTGGCGCTTGGCGGCATCAATGCCATCGCAATTTACGATGTGACTGCGCGCGCCAATGGTGCACGCGGCCTACTGCGCGGAATGATTCCAACTGGCTGGTATCCGAGCAGCATCGACATTTCAAACGATGGAAAAACGCTGGCGGTCGGCACGCTGTTTGGCGTTGGTGCCGGCGACGGCAAACTGCACGGCAAAGCGGCGCGTTACGTGTTCTCCGAACACGGTTCTGTAAACGTCATCGACGTTCCAAACGAAGCCCAGCTCACGGCCTACACGACCGGAGTCGCCGAAAACAATCGTCTGCATCTCGCAACCAGTGGCTACGCCGAATCACTTGCACCACGCGCAACAGTCCCCGCGCGCGCTGTGCCCGAGCGTCCGGGTGAGAAAAGTCTCATTGAACACGTCGTTTACATCATCAAGGAAAACCGCACGTACGACCAGATACTCGGCGACATTGGCAAGGGTGCGAGTGAACCGTCGCTCACAATGTATGGTCGCGACGTCACGCCTAATGCGCACGCACTGAGCGAACAATTCGTGTTGCTCGATCACTTCTTCGCGTCGGGGGGAAATTCGGCCGACGGACACAACTGGCTAACGCAAGCCAACGAAACCGTCTATCCAATGTGGCCGCTGTATTTGGGGCGCAGTTACCCCAGTGAGGGCAATGACCCGCTCACGTATTCATCCGGCGGATTTCTGTGGGAGGCCGCCGCCGCTAAAGGCAAACACGCAGTGAGTTTTGGTGAATACGCACCAGCACCAAAGCCCTCCAAGGCCGATGTACGCACTCGCTTGATGAATGCGTACAACGATCCCGCACACACGTCCGCGAAAATGCGCGAGACGTTGCGCGGCCTGTACAACACGCACAGCGAAATTCCCAGCCTCGACAAAATTCTTGTGCGCGAATATCCAGGATGGACTCAGGAAGTGCCGGATATCGTGAAAGCCGATGTGCTATTCGAGCATTTGAAGGAATGGGAAGCCGCGAAGTCGATGCCGGAGCTCATGCTCATGATCCTTCCCAACGATCACACCGAAGGCACGTCCGCCAATTGGTGCACGCCGAAAGCATGCGTTGCCGACAACGACTACGCGCTGGGCAAAATCGTAGAGAAGTTGAGCAATTCAACCTTCTGGAAAAACATGGCCATTCTTGTCGTTGAAGATGACGCACAAGATGGCGTTGATCACATTGACGGACATCGCACGGTCGCAATGGTTGCAAGCCCGTATGCGCGTCGTGGCGCAATTGACAGCACGTTTTACAGTCAACCCAGCATGGTCAAAACTATTGAACTGATGTTGGGACTACCCGCACTCAGTTTGTTCGATCTTGTCGCGACAGACATGCGCAACAGTTTTATCGGACCGGAATCGCCGCCGGATTACACACCGTACAAAGCGCTTGAACCAAAGCAATCGTTGTTGGAAACGAACTTGAAAGTTGGCGACATCAACGGACTCAACGCGAAAGAAAGAAGGGATGCCGCAACCGCCAGTGCGCGAATGAATTTTCGCGAGCCCGATGCGGCGCCAACTGAAAAACTGAATCTCATTCTCTGGCACGACGCCAAAGGTTGGACGTCAAAGTATCCGGAAGTAAAGCACTCGCTCTTCTTCCCGCTCGCAGTTGATTTAACGGACGACGAACGGGAAGAGCGCGAAGAACGCGCCGCAAAAGCGCGCAGGAAGAATTGACTATCGATTGCCAAACGTCTTGATCAGTCCCGGCAGCAACGTTCCGGCCAGGCCCAAACGCACACCACCTTCGGTTGGCAACTGCATCCAGAAACCTGGGCTCAAGCGGCCAATATGAATGACGTGCGGATAAATATTCACGGACAAATGGTACGGCCTCTCCGCGTACACGGCCGACACCATCAATGAACCATTGCGATCCCAAAAGAATCCGGCCGACGGTCGCACGTGAACGCCCTTGCGATTGTTGATCGAATCCACAACAACCAGGTCAGTGACCGTGGCACCATAACCCGCCGAAAACGCATCACCTTTTTCTGTGCGATACGACAAACCAGCCAGCGGGTTTTCGCCGTTGTAACCGAAAAAACTCACACGTTTTACGTACGGCAACTTCACTTTGAACGACCACGACGTGTACACGTCGAACAATCGGCCGTCGGCGGGATCGATTGAGGGTTGTCCCGACCAACTGGTCAAATTGAGCGTGTGCGAAAAAAACTTTTCAACGCGTTCGTTGGTGAATAACAGCGCGCCACCCAAATCGAACACATACAAATCGGCAATGGGATCGGTGCCGGGACCGCGCCATGTACCATTCTCCATCGTTTCGTTGAGGAACCGCGACGCTGCAACTGTTACGCTGGTCCAAATGAGCGGATGCTTGTACTCATGCGCGATGTACCACTCCTTTGTGCGCGCGACCTGCATGCCGCCGCCAATAAGATGTTCCGTGTAGTTCGGCTCCCATTGCCCGCCATCGGGCGCACCACTTAACGGAAAGATTTCGTGCGTTAGAAATTTGCTGGTACCGAATTCTCTGATGTCGTGAAACGGATGGCTGAGCGCGCGCGCGACGTTCGTAAATGAACCGACATAGTCAAACTTGAAAACACGATTGTCGGAGCCAGAAATTTGAAGAATATCGAAACCGTCATTGAGCACTACAGTGAGGGGATTGTACTGCGATTCACTGCCGTAGTCTTTTCCAAAATAGAAAAACGTGTGTGCGCTGTCGGCTCTGGCGCGTGCTGCCACGGGTGCGCTATCTGCGGCAGTGCGTGCAACGGCACTTCGCGCACTCACCGTTGCACTGACTTGTGCATCGGCGCGCGAACCCTCCAGGGTTAACGGAACGTGGGCACACGCTCCGAGCAGCGCTGCAGAAATGCTGAATGACAGTACCGCTAGACGACTTCGCACGAGAGTTCGAAAAATTATTATCGCAGTGTTTGGTGCTGTTGCGGCCCAGGCGATTCGGGCGGACCTCTGCCCGTACTATCCGCCTGTACGGCCTTGGGTTCCCCCCTGCAGCTCGGCGAACGGTGCGCACAGCGGATCACCAATCACAATATCCTTCCAGAGCACAAGACGCGATGCTGCATAGAAAGATTCGGCCAGCGTGAAGCCATGAAAGTATCGATCGAACAGCAGACCAGGTTGTAGCAGAGCGACAGTGTAAGGCTCACTTACATAACCCTTAACACCGGTCACGCCCTGATGGACGAGGTCGACAATTCGACTTTGACCGCCAGTGGTTGCCTTGAACGTACGCGCACTGGTTGACACGTAGGTTTCGGCGAGTGCCCCCGGAAGAAAACGAAGCGAGTGATACGCGGTGCTGTCGAAGTGGGAATCGTTGCTTCCCCAACTCACGTAGCCCATCAGCGTTTGTGACGAATGGACAAATTGCGCCGATGTGTCGATGATAACATTTGCGCCACTCGCACGAAGCAATTGACCGGAATTGCTCAGCATACTGTTCATAAAGCGATAGCCCGGATCGGTCATCGTCTGCTCGGCAGCATCGAACAGCAGCGGGCCGAAAGCCGGTTTGGCCGACATCGAGTTGTCGATGAGTCCCAGGCAGTCCACTGTTTCTTCGCAGTCGATGCGAGTCACGAGATACATGTTGAAGCGATCACTGTTGAAGCGCTCGGTACTCGCAAAATACGGATTGCGGTGGTCCTTGAGCCAAGCCGTGTCGTATCCGACCATTGGAGGAAACAGTAGCCGGCTTCCCGCAATAAATGCATCGACGCTGTATCCGCGATTGCCACCAATGCGAAGCGGAACGTCGGTCATCAACACAATGAAATCGATCCTTACCGGCAATGAGTCAATCGCAGCGCGAATTGGTCCCAGTATTTTGCTGCGATAATCGAGTTCGCCAATTTCGTCGTCCGTTGGTACATCGACATGCACCACGTGTGACGACGCAATCCTGCGTTGCTGCGCGTAGTAACGGCCAACGGTGTCACTGGCAGCACTGCGTGAGTTCACAACAACCAGTACGCGATCGGCGCCGTTCTGCGGTTCCGATTTTGCCACTCGATGCGTACTGTCACGGCAAGCAGTGACGAATACGCACATCAACACCAACCATGCGGCTCGCTTTGTGCCTGTATTCATCGTTCACTTGTCGAAAACCGGGAATGCGTAAGCGCGCAATAATTTGTTGAACTACGCATTCCAAACCTAACCGAACGTTAGCCGGCGTTCATGAATCCTGGGCAACGCACGACCAACCCAAGCATTCCCGATGTTACCGCGGCGTCAGCACATAGGCAAACTTGCCGAAGCCCACGTTGGTCGCCGACTGCAAAATCATGAGTGCTGGAAGGGCTGCAACCGGTGCATAGAACCGGCTGAACAAAGGCGCCGGATCGGAATCGATGATGGACGGAGAATACACTCCGGGAGCGTCAATCGTTTCGTTGAATAGCCATCCAGCCGGGGGTTTGATTCCTGCCGGGTGATTGTATTCGCCCGAAATGCCGAGGTTGAATCGTTTGTTAAAACGCTGTCCGGGGGGCTTGGGCGACTCATCGTACACATAACTCAGATAGTCCTCGTAGCGGATCGAATACGCGCAGCTTCCAGTGGCCGTTACGTGCGCGGACAAGGTCACTTCCGTCAACTGGAGGAATTGATTTGAAGCGCCAACTTCAGTGACGGCACCAATTTGTTCACCATCAACGAATTGCAAAGCCTTGTTGTTGATGTGTCCCGCTCCACTCACAAGCGGGCCCTTCCAGGTCACGCTGTCGCCGGCGGCGTTGATATCTATTCGAAAGAGCTGTGCTACGCCGTTCGAACCCTGGTCTATTGTGTATTCGAGGTGCGAACCATTGTCGTCGAGCGACTTGGTGACCGCATAAGAACTGGACACAGTCGCATTCCACGACACGATGTCCATCAACCCACCGCACACGGTCACGTTAAGCGTGACACCCGCTGGAGTGAAATCACCGATCCCCCCCACCCCCGTAACCACAGTGGCAATGACTTTCGTTGTGCCCTTCTTTAACGCTTTCACGCCGCCGTTTTGGTCGATCGACGCAACCGTTGGTGTGTTTACGCTCCACCGAATGGGATAATTGCGCGGCAACAGCGTGCCTTTTGAGTCAGTGATGCGGGCCGTGTACGTCGTCGACTGACCCACGTCCAATGTGTTGGTACTCGGCGTAATCACGAGTCTGGGTGCCGAACGAATGAACGCGCGAGTGGCACCTCTGGCACGGAGCCCGGCGCGCGCATTCGATGTCGATTGAATTGCCGGCGCAACCACAACATCAATTTCCGCGTTGCCAATATCGAGCGACGTTACCAAACCGTTTTGTGAAACAGTTGCAACCGTTGGATTCGTTGACGTCCATTGCAGCGCTACTCCGCTAAGTGCATGCCCCGCTGCATCACGCGGCACTGCAACTAGCCGCACGGTGTCACCTATTGTGACCTCAGTTGAGTCAAAGCTGAGTACAATGGAATCGACAACAACAGTGGGTGCGACCACCAGCGCGGTAAATGTTTGCGTTCCCGTGATTCCTTCCGACGTTGCGCTGATTTGTGCGGAGCCGCCGGCGACTGCCGTTACCAAGCCGTTCGACGAGACGGTTGCAACGCTGGTGGCCGTGCTCGACCACGAAACCGCGCGCCCGATCAGTGCATTTCCAGCAGCGTCACGCACCGTGGCCGACCCCTGAACCGTTTGTCCGACGTTGGCTGAAGCCGCACTCAGCACAACGGAAACCTGAGCGACGGCGGCCGGTGTCGTTGGAGTGGTGGGCAACGTTGATATTGGCGTGTCTTTCGTGTTCCCGCCTCCCCCGCAGCTGATGCAACAGCCTGAGAGAACGGCGAGTGCAAGTACGCGAGCGGAAGCGATGCGATTGAACATTTGAATCCTCCTTGGCCCGACGCTCAAAATAGCTGTCTCTTAAATTTCCTGTCGCTTGGCGAATTGTCCGATGTGATCGGCCGCGCGAAACGCCAACGCCTGAATGGTGAGTGTTGGTTGTCCGCGCCCGCTCGTCACGAATGAGCTGCCATCAACAATGAACAGATTCTTTACATCGTGCGAACGATGATACTTGTCCACGACTGACGTTTTCGGATCGTTGCCCATGCGACAGGTGCCGAGTAAATGCACCGTTGCTCCGGGATTATCCTGAATAGTGCTCGTGTGTGTCTTGGTTGCGCCCGCCGCATTCAGAAACTCAACGGCGCGATCCTGGAAGAACTTGTACAAACGCAGGTCCTGCTCATGTTCCTTGAACGTCACGCGAATGGCCGGCATTCCCCAGGAGTCCTTCAACTCAGGGTCGAGCGACACAGAATTTGTTGCTACAGGAAGCGACGTGGTATGCCCATACGCATGCAGCGAGTTGTTGTACCACGGGCGCATACGCTTCTTGAATTCGCTGCCCCACTGTGGATAGGTGTCGGGCATCGACATGGTGTAGAACAACGCGGGCACGTCAACACGGAAATCAAAGCCGCCACCACCAAACAGTCCGAGCTTCTTATCCAGCTCGTAAAATTCATGAGAAATGCGTGACACAACGGGGCCCTTGTGTCCGGCTACTTCGTGTTCGAATTCACCGTTGGCCGAGCCGTCGCCGTTAAACATGAAGTGCTTGCCAACAACGCCGCTGGAATTCGCGAGCCCGTTCGGAAACTGATTCGACTTTGAATTCAACAATAGCCGCGGCGATTCTGCGCCGTTCGCGCATAGAACGACGGCTTTCGCCAGTTGCTTGACTTCCTTTTTGTCCTTGTCGAAGTAGATGACGCCAGTGGCGCGCCCTTTGTCGTCAGTTTCGATTTTGCGCACGTAGCTATCGGTGCGCAATTCGCATCTGCCGCTCTTGAGTGCTTCGGGAATCATCGTGTAATTCGTTCCCGATTTCGCGCCCCATTCGCAGGGAAACGCAAGGCAGAATCCGCAGTTGTGGCAAGGCTCTCGCCCTTTGTACAATTGTGAATTGATGGCCATTGGCGCAGCCTTCGAACTCCAACCGAGTTTCTTCGCGCCAACTTCGAGCAACACGCCGGGGCCCGTGACGTTGATCGGTGGCATTGGATACGGCTTCGAGCGCGCCGGTTCGCCGGGATTGGTGCTTGCTTCACCCGAAACGCCAATCGCCCACTCAACCGCGGTGTAATATGGCTCGAGTTCTTCGTACGTAATTGGCCAATCGGCAAGCTCGGCACCAGCAACGCCACCCTTCACCGAAAATTCATTGAAGTCGATTGGACGAAATCTCCAGTAATTCGCGGTGAAGTGAAACGACGAACCACCCACGACGCGCGCGTACTGCGCATACAGCTGTGGCTTTGCCTTTTCCTTGGCGGTTTTGCGATAAGTTTGTGGCGATTTTTCGAAATCGTTGGTCCAGCGCGGGTTGGCGAGGGCGCCTAACTCGTCGTGTTCCATGTCTTCGGGGGGAACGGCTCGACCTTGCTCGAGCAACACTACGTCGAACCCCTGACGCGTGAGCTCGCGCGCAACCGATCCACCGGCCGCGCCCGATCCAATCACGACGAAATCAACCGCGGTATTGGTGTCGTATGTTTTCGTTGTTGATGGCAAGCTTTGCGTTTTCATTTACAGAACCCTCCCAAGCAACGCCTGTTGATTCTCGGGGCGATCATACCAGCCAAAAGGGGGCTTTTGCTCCATCGCGGTGCTCTGTCCAATGAATTTCCAACCGATGTAATCCTTGTTGCCACCGTAACGCGGATGCGCGAGAAATCCAGCAATCGTCGCGTAACGCATGGCACCAAAGAACGGTGTTTTCTCCATGAGTTTGAGTTGCGCGTCCTGATCGGCTGGGGTGAGCGATGCAAACGTTGCGGTTGCGCCGTGTTTCGCTTTCACCGCTTTCGCAAGATCGCTTAATCCCTTGTCAAAAAATGGTGCCTGATCTTTTGCAAACGTCGTGAGCGTGTTGTCGATGAAGTACATCGCGCCCGCTTCGTGCGCGCCGAGCTCGTCGTCGGTGGGAATAATGCGCGACGCGATCGCATCAATGTCGGCGGCCTGCGCGGCACTGAAGTGCAGCAATTTCTGTGGCGGCGTTGTTGACGCCATCGGTGGTGGTGCGGCAACCGATGATGCCGAGTCGGCTACCTTCGCAGCATCGCGTGCGCAGCTTGCGGCGGTCATCCACACCGCGCCAATGGCTGTCAGAGAAACGACAAAATCCCGGCGTGACACATCGCGCGAATTCGCGTGGTCGGAGGAATTCGGCGTCGATGACGTCTGTTTGCGCGCGTTCATGCTTGCTCCGCATTGGTGAACCGCGAAGTTGCAGGAAAGGCGCGCTTGTGGCAAGTTTGGCCGCCAATTCGTTGTTATCGTAGGTCACCACTTGGAAACCACCATGCGCCGAGCCTGGATTACCGCCATCCCGCTGCTGTTTGCTGTCGCCTGCAAAGACAGCGCACCGGCCAAGACCGATTCCGCGGCACCAGCTCCACCCCAGGCAACCGCGCTGCCAGCCGGTGAGTCGATGTTACCCGTGGCCGACGGAAAAATCTGGTACCGGAAAAGTGGTGGCGGCCCAGGAGTGCCGCTCATCATGGTTCACGGCGGCCCGGGCTTTAACAGCTACTACCTGAAGCCACTCGAAGCGCTAGGCGACCAACGAACGATTGTTCGCTACGATCAACTTGGTGGTGGCAAATCCGACGGTCTCACCGACACATCGAAGTTCACGATCGCACACTTTGTTGCCGAACTCGATTCACTGCGCGCCTCGCTCGGCTACGACAAGGTCAATTTGCTGGGACATTCGTGGGGCACGATTCTTGTTTACGAATACTATCGCGCGCATCCTGAACACGTTCAGAGCATAGTTTTTGGAAGCGCAGTGTTTGACGCTGCCGCGTATGTGAAGCGCGCGAACAGCCTTGTCGTCACCCTCTCCGACTCCGCGCAGAAAGCCATTAAAGAAGCCGATGCAAAGAAGCAGTACAATACGCCATCGTACGAAAACGCGATCAACGAATTTTACGCATTGTATGTGTTTCGTCATCCGCCAGCGGCGGATCTCGACAGCACAATGAAGCAAACGAATCAGGGCATTTACAACTATATGCAAGGGCCCAGTGAGTTCGTGATAACCGGAACGCTTAAGTCGTACAACGTGCGAGCGGGACTGCCGTCAATCAAAGTACCGGTCTTGTACACCGTTGGTGAGTTTGACGAAGTCGGACCTGCGATTATCAAAAGCTTTGCCGACGCCACACCGGGCGCGAAGTACAAATTGATACCTGGTGCGGCACACATTACTTCGTGGGATAATCCAACGGTGATGTTGGAAGCGGTGCGCGAGTTTCTAACGAACGTCGACGCAACAGCGAAGAAGTAGAGACGGCACTACGCGTGGCGGAGTGTTTACGTTAAATCGGTCTCACAATTCGCAGATACTCCGACCACGGGCCCACTGCTTCGGCATACTGCCTTCCGATTACGCGTGTTATCTGCTGAAGGTGGTCCAAATCGTGGGCGACCCACGTAGACAGCAGCTGGCTCAGTGTTACGCGCCCAAACACTGAGTGCGTTCCCGTTCGCGCGAGATCGGTTGGCGTCAGTTGCAGTGAGTCGAGTTGGCGCAGACTGTTCGCACGCAATTCAGCAAATTCGTCGAGCAACTGCGACAACGATTTCTCCTTCGACTCTTCAAACTGCGCAAGGCGATCAAACTTTGGAAACGGCATACTCTCGCCGTGCTTCAACAAATGTTCGACGCGCGGAATCCAGTCGTAGCGTTCGCCGTGTACCAAATGACCAACAACATCGAATGGACTCCACGTGTCGACCCCTTCATTGCCGGTGACAAACGCCGTGGGTAGATCGCAAAGAAGCGCATTCAACACTGCTGGTGTACGCGCGAGAATGGGTCGTGCTGTTTGAATTTCGTATTCCACTGTTGTGTCTCCTCAGGCCAGCGCACTTATCGACTGATAATGCTGTGGGTAAGTCTGGAGTATATCTGCCGGACCTGAGGAATTTACAACGCTCATTGTGGACTGGAGTATGTGCAGGTGACCTCCGCGAGACGGCGTCTCCGTTTCATGACACCGGCGATGCCAACCAATCCGGCCGCAAGCAATGCAGTTGTCGCGGGCTCCGGCGCCGCAGTCGTCGGTGGCACGGCGGGACCCGTTGCGTACTCGAGAAAGCGTGTGTCACAGCAACCGTTGCCAACATAGGGCGTGTTGCCGACGGTGGAGTTGTTGTAGTTGAATGAGCCGCCGACATATGAGTCATAATTGGCGTGAATGTTGTATTTCGCGACAGACATAGAACGCGAGATAGTATTGCTGGCCAACGTTCACCGCCAAGTTGCTGCCAAACCACGCCGTGTAGTACCCCGTGCTGGCATCAAGTGCAGTACTCACGGTAGCGAGTTTGTTGGCACCAACCACTCCCGGCAACTTATCCCACAGCTCGATGCAGTCCCCAGCCGCTGGAACCACAACCCACCGCGCAGGCATCGCTACCGGTTCGGCCCACGTAAAGCGCGGCTTCGAGTTGCTGCGACTGGTCGATTTGCGCGGCCAGCGAACCAATGGCCCGGAATGCGGCAGACGCCAATGTGAGCAACGCTTTCGCTTTGCGCATGATAGTTTCCGGGAAGAAGTGAGTGTTCACCTTCATTCACGCGAGCGCCCGCGGGTTCAGAGATCATTCGTCGCGAAGGTGCTTCCATACCAGCGCACGTCCGGCAAACCCACCGCGACACACTGATGCCCACTCCCGACTCGGCACCGGACGTCACGACCCTTCTGCAACTCGCAGCTGATGGCGACGCGGTCGCTGGAAATCAGTTGTACGCGCGCGTTTATGAAGAATTGCGTTCACTGGCGCGCAGCTATTTGCGGAGCGAGCGCGACAGCACCATGCCACCAACGGCGCTGGTGCACGAAGCGTGGTTGCGATTGGCGAATCAGCGAATGGCAATGAAAAATCGCGGGCAATTCTTTGGCTTGGCCGCTCAGGCGATGCGTCGCATTCTGGTTGATGATGCCCGCGCTCGACGCAGCGGCAAACGCGACGGCAGGCCCATTACGCTTGACGATGACATAACGGATGAGACGGCACGGCTGGATTTGCTGGTGGCCGTCGACGATGCCGTGAGTCGATTGGCACTCATCGCTCCGCGTCAGGCGAGAGTAGTTGAGCTGCGCTGGTTTGCCGATTTGGAAGTGGAGGAAGTCGCTGAAGCGCTCGACATCTCCACCGCGACAGTGAAACGCGAATGGCGCGCCGCTCGTGCGTGGCTACATCGCGCGCTCGCGAGTGACAGCAGTGATCCGCGTGCGTCGAACTAATCGCGTAATAGAGCAGTGACGAATTCTTCGGCGGCTTCATCAGCAGCAGATGACTGGGAGCGTGTAACCGAGCTTCTCGACGACGCCATGGCGCTCGCGCCAGAACAGCGTGACGCATGGTTTCAGAGACTGTCCGCTTCGGATGCGCATTTGCGCGACGAACTCATTTCGCTTATCGCGTCGTTTCCGGAAGCGGACAAATTATTTGAAGCGCCGGCGAGCGCATGGCTGTCAATTGTGGAGCGCGTTCCAGCCCTTACCGTCGCGCAGCGATTCGGATCATGGTCGCTGGTGCGCGAACTCGGCCGCGGCGGAATGGGCAGTGTATGGGAGGCCGAGCGTGTGGATGCGGATTTTGCACAGCGTGCTGCGCTGAAGGTTGTGCGCGCCGCCATTGATTCGTCGCCGCTGCGTCAACGGTTTCGGCAGGAACGGCGGTTGCTGGCGCTACTCAAGCATCGCAACATCGCGACGTTGTTAGATGGCGGTGTCACGACAGACGGCACGCCGTGGTTTGCAATGGAGTTGGTGGATGGTGAACCGATTACACGTTGGTGCGACGAGCGCAAATTGGCAATTGATGATCGAATCAACCTGTTGAGGCAAGTGTGCGGTGCAGTGCAGCATGCGCATCGCGCGTTGATTGTACATCGCGATTTGAAACCGGGAAACATCCTTGTCACGAGCGACGGCACCGTCAAGCTGCTCGATTTTGGTATCGCGAAAGTCATTGACGACGCGAACAACTTCGATCAGCAGGCCACGCAACCGGGAAGTTTGCTCGGTACACCCGCGTATCTCGCTCCCGAAATACTGCACGGCGAACCCGCGTCGACGTCGGCCGATATCTATGCAATTGGTGTAATCAGTTACGAGTTGCTGTCGGGTCGCCTGCCTTTCCCAAACGATTCGGGCACGAGCAACGAATGGCGAAAAATCGTGCTCCAGCGTGAACCGTTGGCGTTGAGTGAGTCACTGACCGACGAAGCGGCAAGCGTGCGCGGAGAACGAAACGCACGTGGATTGCAGCAGAAACTGCAGGGCGACATCGAGCGCATTGTGTCGATGGCGCTTCGCAAGGAGCCCGATCGTCGTTACACGTCGGTGGAGCAACTGGGCGAAGACTTGCGTCGCTCCACCGCTGGCTTGCCGGTCATCGCACAAGTCGACTCCGTTCAGTATCGCGTTAACAAATTTGTAAACCGCAATCGCGCGGCGGTCATTGGCGCCGCGGCGACATTAGTTGTTTTGATTGCGGGCCTCGTTGGCACAACCTGGCAGGCGCGCGTTGCAAGGCACGAACGCGATCGCGCGCTATTGGAAACAGCCAAGGTGAGCCGAGTGCGGGCGTTTATGGAGGAGACGTTTCGGGCCGCCGATCCGCGAAGTCAGGGAAAGGACGTGACCGTTGCACAGGCGCTTGCTGTGGCTGAATTGCGCGCCGATTCATTGTTCAAAAATGAGCCAGAGGTGAAATCCGCCTTGCTCGCGAGTATTGGTCGAACGTATTTGGGGCTTGGCAAGTACGATGATGCGAGTCGCACGTTGCATGAGGCATTGGTGTTAGCGCGTACGACCGATAATGGCCGCAGCGCAGATGTCACAGAAGGAATTCGCTCGCTTGCGATGTTGGAAGCCGAACGAGGAAAAATTCCTGACGCGGAATCCTTGTTTGTAGAGGCGCTTTCGCGCGCGAACAAACAGCCTGTTGATTCAGCCACACTCGGTTCGCTGCTCGATGGCTTCGGCTCGCTCCAACTCGACAAGGGCGATTTTTCGGCGGCTGAAATGACACTCCGCAACGCACTCGCCGTTCGTCAATCGATGCTTGGTGCCAGGAATCCGGAAATTGCTGGAACGCTGAACAACCTGGCGGTTTCCCTCGGTCAGCAGAACCGGTGGACGGAGGCGATTCCCTTGCATGAGAATGCGCTCAACATTTTGCGCGCAGCGAAGGGCGACGAGCATCCCGATGTGGCAACGGGTTTGAACACGTTGGCCAATGCCTACACCATTATTGGAAGGTTTCCGGCGGCAGATACGATGTTTAAGCAGGCGCTTGCGTTACGTGTTCGGTTGTTGGGTGCGCATCATCCCGAAGTAGCATGGACGCACTACAGTTACGCCGACATGCTGCGTCTATCGGGAGATTTTTCGCACGCAATTGAGCAGGCGAAGGAGGTTTTAGCCGAACGTGGTTCAAGCTTGCCGGAATCGCATCCGATGATTTCGAGTGCGCTCATTGTCCAGGGAAGAAGTTTGTTGTCGTTGTCACGGCCAGAGGAGGCAGAAGCGCCGCTGCGCGAGAGTTTACGATTGCGGAGTGCGGCGTATGCGGCGGGACATTGGTTAATTGCGAGCGGAACCGGCGCGGTTGGGGAGTGTTTGTTGGCGGAAAAAAAGTTTGACGCCGCCGAACCGCTGCTGACGAGTGCCTATCGCGACATGATCAAAACGAAGGGATTGAAAGATCAGCGCACGCGTGAATTGGGTGTGGCGTTGGCGTCGTTATACGACGCGACAGGGCGGAAGAGTCAGGCGGAGGGTGTGCGCGCGGAGGCGCGGTAAGTTTGTGTCAACCTCGGCGTCTGAAAGGCCGCGGACGAGTCGGCGAAGCCACTCCAATTTCATTATCCAATTCCTGTCCACGCCTGCCTTGCACGCTGATAACCCACGTGTGATTTATCGGAAGGGCGACGGCGCCCGCCCGAACGGGCTGCGTCGCAATCACGAATCGCGCTGCACACCCACCTAACAGCTCAGCAATGCCACTCACTCAAATCGATAACGTTTCGGCGCTGGTGGTTATCGATCTGCAAAAAGGGATCGTTGCCGGACAAACGGCACCGCATTCGGCAGCGGATATCATCGGTCGCGTAGCCAGGCTAGCGGCGGCGTTCCGCGAAAAGGAGCAACCCGTTGTGTTCGTCAACGTCACCGGCGCCCCACCGGGCCGAGTGAATGTGCAACGGCCAGGAGGCGCGCGGGTTGCCGGATGGACCGAGCTCGTTCGCGACCTGCACGTTGAACCGACAGACGGCACGCTTTCAAAACAACGCTGGGGCGCGTTTATCGGAACATCTTTGCAGGAATATTTGCAACATCGCGGCGCGACACAGATTTTTCTGGCGGGAATGTCAACGAGTATTGGCGTGGAATCAACAGCGCGCAGCGCGTTCGATTTCGGATATCATGTAGTGTTGGTCACCGATGCGATGACCGATCGCGATGCCGAGGCGCATCACAACAGTGTCGAACGGATTTTCCCCCGACTCGGCGAAACCGAACTGACGGATAACGTTTTGCAAATGCTCAAGAGCGCGTCGTAAATAGTGACAACGCAACCTCAGGAAGCATCGTCTTCACTGTACGACACAATCACTTCTGAACAACTCGCGCTGCTGCACGATGCGGCGCACGCGCCGCTTTCGGCCGACGAGTTGCGGGGCATTGAGAGTCTCAACGACGCCGTGTCGATAAGCGAAGTCACCCGCGTGTGGGAACCGCTCACGGAACTCATCCGCCTGCACATTGTTTCCGCGGCGAGACTTACGAGTGAGCGCGCAGCACTGCTTGGCAACAGGCCAACGCGCGCACCATTTGTAATTGGGCTGGCCGGTAGCGTAGCCGTTGGAAAGAGTACCGCTTCGCGTCTGCTTGTTGCGTTGCTCTCACGTGGTGTCGTACCGCTCAACGTCGCGCTCATTCCAACCGACGGATTTCTGCTGCCCAACGAGCGCCTCGCGCAACGCGATCTCATGAATCGCAAGGGATTTCCGGAAACCTACGACGGTCGCGCACTTATTCAGTTTCTTGCGAATTTGAAAGCGGGAGACGAAACGCTGCGTGTTCCAGTGTATTCGCATCTCGAGTACGATATTGTGAAAGACGAATATGTTACGCTCGTACGACCCGACGTGGTCGTCATTGAAGGATTGAACATTTTGCAAACGCCAGGCGCCGGCGCGGAATTGGGAAGTGTTGTTTCGGATTTTCTCGATTTCTCGATTTACGTCGATGCCGAGACGCCGGTTATTCAATCGTGGTATGAAGAACGTTTTCTCAAGCTGCGCAAAACGGCCTTCGCAAATCCGCGCTCATATTTTCACCGTTTTGCGTCGCTTAACGACATTGAAGCGCTCGATAAGGCGCGCATGCTCTGGAAAACAATTAATGAACCAAATTTGCTCGAAAATATTCTTGGCACGCGTCAGCGCGCCGATCTCATTATTCGAAAAGGGGCCGATCACGCCGTCGAGGAAGTGTCGCTGCGTCGTTTGTAAGCGGTTCACGGTTTCGCGGCGTGATTGCGAAAGGTGTCACGATTTCGCTCGCGACCTATTGGCGCTGTAACCGCTTTCGAAAGAGCGCGAGATCAATTGCTTCTCCCATCGCTTTGTAACCGGCGTCGCTCGGGTGAAGTCCGTCGCCGGAATCGTACGCCGGAAGAAACTTGTTTGGTTTGGCCGGGTCGCGAGTAATGGCATCGAAATCGATAACGGCATCATACATGCCGCTTGTTCTAATCCACTTGTTCACCGCCTGACGCTTTTCCTCGTTGGGTGCCGGCGCGCGATCGAAGGGAGTGAGCGTGGCGCCGATCGCAACAATTCCTCGCTCGTGCGCGCGCGCAATCATCTGCTTGTAGCCAAAAATAATGTCGTCGGCGCTTACCGTGTCGACGTTGCTGCGCGAGATGTCATTGATGCCTTCCATTATGACGACGTGCGTGACACCCGGCTGCATCAGTACGTCGCGATCGAAACGTGACACCAGGCTTGGACCCGCACCAAACGACAGCACGCGATTGCCCGAGATGCCCGCATTGACGACTGCTTTCATCGGTTCGGTTGTGCTCGTGAGCAATCGTTGCGCGAGTACATCCGGCCAACGGCGATTGGCGTCGACGGTCGCGGCGAATCCATCGGTGATGGAATTGCCAATCAGGACAATCGTGCCAGTGATCTGTGGGTTCGTAATCTCAACGGCCGCCAGAAACAACCACGAGCGCATTGTTGTGTCGGCTTTGAAATCGGTGTTGACGAGTTGATTGCCGCTTTTCGATATGTATGTTGTTGCAACGGCCAGAGCATGACGCGTGGTGGTTCGCGCGGAATCCGGCAAGAACATTGAAACGGTGAGACTCGTAAGCGGCGGCACGTTGAATTGAATGGGATCGCTGACGACCACGGCACCCGTTCGCACAATGACAGAAGACTTGCCGTCGAAGGTCAAGGCGTGATCACTTCCGGCGTTGATTGAAGAACCCGTGGCCGTTAGCGCAATGTGCGCGCCGCCAATTGCCAGTGGACGATCACCGTATTCGTTGGAGATGTGAATGCGCACGCGATCACCACCGACGGTTGTGTGGAGCACCTGTCGAATAGTTGCGTTTGCGTATGTTGGGACGCGATCAACTGCTCCCGCTGCGGGGCGGAGTGCCGTGGCGCTTTGGCTGGGCGCCCACGTGGAAATCCACGTGGGCATTGACAATGACGAACCGCCGCTCGTGTTCACTGAGGTGTGCATGCATGATGTCAGCAATGATGTACCAACCATCACCGCAACCAGCAAAGCACGACGCGATCCAGAATTTTGCAGCAGTATCATATTCATGGAACTCACGATGCAGGTGATTGGCCTTGCGGGGAATGCACAGCTGCTGCCTGTACATCTTCTACGGAAAGAGTGTCGATCACGCTTGTGGCGGCTCCCGTCGCGCCGCATGGCTCAGCAATTCCAGGTCATGGCGAAGTGGCATCCAGTATTCGCGATCTGCCGATACTTCTGCGAATTGTACTTTGTTCAATTCCTCTACAACGTCACCACCTGTAATCGCAGCGATCACCGCCGGCCTGGTCGATCGCGCTGCCGCATCGGGAAACAGCTCGCCAAAAAAGTACGTGTCGCCCTGAAGTCGTCGTTTGCCGCCATGGAATTGAAAATACCGCATAAATCGGCATTCCGCGATGAACGCGTCGAACCACACTTGCTTGACCCACCCCGCCGCTCTCCGCATGTTGGTGTCACTCAGCACCAGCCCAAAGCCCCCGACCGGAGATCCACAGTGCGACCCGCTATCCGTTTTGCGAGCAGGGCGCTTTTCGTCCTCGCCGTAATCGCGTCGTCAACTCACGCGCAATCAAGCGCACGCAAATTCACGCTTGATGATTTCTCCAGCGTTAAGCGCATCAACGATCCGCAAATTTCACCAGACGGAAAGGCAATTGCGGTTGTGGTATCCAAGCCGAATCTCGACGACGATCGCTACGATCCCGAATTGGTTGAAGTCAACGTCGCATCGGGAAAGTCGCGCACGTTGGTAGCCGGGCAGGTTGGACTCACGAGTCCGCGGTATTCGCGCGACGGAAAATCGCTAGCGTACATGGCCAGTGTTGGTGCAACGGGAACCGCGCTTTCAGTCCCGGGTGGCAACGGACATTTGCAGATCTACATCATGAAAGCCGCAGGAGGACCAGCGAAGCAAGTCACGAATGTACCAAGTGGCGTGCAACAATTTTCGTGGTCGCCCGATGGTAGCACCATTGCATTTGCAACAATGGACGAACCGGAAAAGAAGTCCGGACCAGAGCGCTTTAACGATTCATTTGAAGTGCAAGTGAACGACGACTTTCTCACGAGGGAGGACAAGTATCCAACACATTTGTGGATTGTGTCGAGTGCAGGTGGTGAATCAAAACGCTTGACGTCGGGCGTGTGGAGTTTGCCGGTGAGCCATCCACCCGGACCGCCAGCGTCGGCACTTGCATGGACACTTGATGGGCAGAACATCACCGTTGCGCGACAAGTAAGCGCGCATGGTCGCGGCAACGAACTCATAAACGTGAACGTGAAAGACGGCAGCGTAGCGCCGCTGATGGTAGGAGTGCGCGCTGCGACCGCAAACAATGCACCAGCAGGGCGTGGCGGTGGCAATTCTGTTGGTGGGAACGGTGGTGGCCGCGGCGGTCGCGGTGGTGCGGCTGGCGGTATGCAGGGCACGTTCCCGATCTACAACGCAGCCACGGGCGCAATCGCATTCATGCAGGGGGGCGTGTCGGTGTGGCATCCGACAGACTCCGTAACGAAAATTGTTACGCGCGGCATCGATCACGGAATGGATCGCGCGCTGTGGATGCCCGATGGAAAATCACTACTCGTTGGCAGCAACGATTCCAATCACGTGTCGTTGTACATGCAACCGGTTGACGGGCCAGCACGTCGTCTTGATTTGAATGGCGTGAGCCCCGCGAACTCGTATTACGTCGACATGAACGTTGGCAACGATGGCGCAATCGCATTCACCGCCAGCTCGCCGACTCGGCCCGCCGAGTTGTATTACATGGCGAATGGGAACGAGTCGCCGCGCCGGATGACTGATATCAATGCCGCAACTGCAGCGCTCAATTTGGGCAAAACGGAAATGCTCAATTGGACGAGCGACACGTATTACGAAAACGGATTGCTCACATATCCGCCCGATTTCGACCCGTCAAAGAAATATCCGCTCGTGTTGGTAATTCACGGCGGACCGCGTGGCGCATCGCTGATGAGTTGGGGATCACAAGCGCAGCTGCTGGCCGCGAAAGGTTGGTTGGTGTTTCAACCCAACTATCGCGGCAGCGATAATCTTGGCAACACGTATCAGCGCGCGATCACCAACGATGCCGGTGCTGGTCCAGGTCGCGATGTCATTGCGGGTATGGAAGTCATCAAGGCGAAAGGCATAGTCGATACCGCGCGCATGGGAGTATCGGGGTGGTCGTATGGCGGATACATGACGTCGTGGATGATCGGCCATTACAACATCTGGCGGGTTGCCGTTGCTGGTGCTGCAGTCACAGATCAACTCGATCAACAGATGCTGGGTGACGGTGCGAACCAACGCGGCGCGAACTCGCCGTTCGTCAGCAAAGAGGCCATGGATCGCATTCACGAGCAATCGCCAATCACGTATGTGTCGGCGATGAAGGCACCAACGTTGATCATGTCAAATGTTGGTGACTATCGTGTGCCAATTACGCAGAGCTACAAGTTGTTTCACGCGCTCAAGGATTTTGGAGTGACAACGCAGTTTGTCGCCTATCCAATTTCCGGACACAACGCCGCCGACCCCGTGCGCACGCGTGATGTGCAGCGTCGCTGGATGGGTTGGTTGGATCAGTATTTGAGCGCGCCGACGGCGACGTCGAGTGTAACGCCAACGGGAATTTCTGCGCACGCCCAAACCGCGATTCCTGTTCG
>JBDUAX010000580.1:0-2745 GCA_040004455.1 Gemmatimonadaceae bacterium | reverse complement strand
TGCCAACAATGGTTCAGCAATTGTTTTTGAACGCGATTTTGGAATCTGGCACCTCGATACGAAGTCAGGTAGCGCCAGTGAAGTGAAAGTCACGTTGCGCGGAGCTGCTGCCGACGCGGTGGCCGAACGTTTGACGGTAACGCAGGGTTTTCAGTCGGTCGTGTTGTCACCCGACGCACGAAAAATTGCGTTCATTGCGCGCGGCGAAGTGTTCGCGGCCGGTGCACGCGAAGGTGGTGATGCGGTGCGTCTCACGCAAACACCAGAAGTTGAAACCGATGTCAGTTGGATGCCTGATAGTCGCCGCGTTGTGTACGCGTCCAATCGCGATAATGCATGGCGCCTCTTTATCAACGACGTGAACGCGCGAACGGAAAAAGCCATTACGACGGCCGAAGGGCGCGCCTTTGGTCCGCGGATTTCACCAGACGGCAAGTGGATTGCCTACCGTCGTAACGGCAATGAGCTGCGTGTTGTTGCGCCCGATGGAACCAACGATCACAAGCTCGCCGACGGACTGTTTGCAGAACCGCCCATAGCCGATGCTTCAGACGTAACGTGGTCGCCCGATTCAAAATGGATTGCATTCATCACAACAACGGCGCGCGGTTTCGCCACCGTGATGACCATTCCCGTTGACGGCGGCTCGGCACGTCCGGTCAGTTTTTCTGCGAATTCCAACGCGTCGAACGTGGCGTGGAGCCCCGATGGCGCTTTCATTCTTTACCTCACTGGACAACGCACGG
Organism: Gemmatimonadaceae bacterium; assembly: GCA_040004455.1. GTDB lineage: Bacteria > Gemmatimonadota > Gemmatimonadetes > Gemmatimonadales > Gemmatimonadaceae > Gemmatimonas. Next base: position 1,999 of record JBDUAX010000580.1, on the reverse strand, counting down.
AAACCCCGCAGCTGATTCGCGTCGATTTGCTGCCGCGCACTCCCCGTTTCCGTGAAGATCAATTTCGGGATCTGTTTGCAACGCCAACGACGCCCGTGCGCGACACAACTACGCGCACTATTCCCGACACCACGCGTCGCGACACTACGCGCAACGCGCCCCCGCGTGCGGGGACGGGTGCGGCGTCGGCGGCGCGTAAGCCCGTTACCATTGTGTTTGAAGACATTCGGAAACGCGCGTCGCTGCTCAACACGCGATTGACGGTCAATTCAATTGCGATCAGTCCGGATGGCAAAAATCTGCTGATCGCTGCGGCGGCTGGCGGACAACAGCAATTGTATTTGTGGTCGCTGGATGATCTCGCGCGTGAAGCGCCAACTGCGCGCCCACTTACCACGACGGCTGGAGGCAAGAGCAACGAACAGTGGTCACCCGACTCGCGTGAAGTGTGGTACACGGAAGGTGGGCGCGTCACCGTAACGAATGTTGATTCACGCGTATCGCGTCCGGTTGCTGTCACCGCAGAGCTGCTCGTGGACTTCAACGCTGAAAAGAGCGCAATTTTTCATCAGGGCTGGTCGTATCTCGCAACGAATTTCTTTGACGGTACCATGCACGGTGCCGATTGGGTTGGTCTGGAAAAAACAATCGAGCCGTACATCGCGGGGAGCAGAAATGCCGACGACATGCGCCGCGTCATGTCGCTCATGATTGGTGAGTTGAATGCGTCGCATCTGGGTGTGAGTGGCCCAGGGGGCGGCGGTCCTGTCATTCCCGTTGGAAAACTTGGGGTGCGCTTCGATCGCGCTGCCGTTGAAGCGGCGGGGACTTCCGGTTGGCACATTGGCGAAGTCATTGCGCAAGGACCGGCCGCAGTGAACGGCATTCACGTGGGTGATGTCATCACGTCAATTGACGGTGTGCGCGTGAGTAGCGGTCTTTCCGTTGACTCGCTGTTAATGGGCAAAGTGGATAAGCGGGTAACGTTAATGGTGGCCACCGGAGCAGCTGCGCCGCGCGAAGTCGCCTTGCGCCCAGTTACACTCGCCACGCAAAAGGCGTTGCTCTATCGCCAATGGGTTGAAGATCGTCGCGCGTATGTTGCGAAAGTCAGCAACGGACGACTGGGGTACGTGCACATGTTCGACATGGATCAAACGAGTCTCGATCAATTGCATCTCGATCTCGACACGGAGAACCACGGTCGCGAGGGGGTCGTTGTCGATGTGCGCAACAACAATGGTGGATTTGTGAATGCCTACGCGCTCGATGTATTCACGCGTCGTGGTTATCTGCAATTCACCGATCGCGGTTCCGTTACAACGCCCGCGCGCATCGCCCTTGGCCAACGCTCACTCGAGCGGCCAACGGTGCTCGTTACCAATCAACATTCCTTGTCCGACGCCGAAGATTTCACCGAAGGCTATCGCGCGCTGCAATTGGGCAAAGTCGTTGGGGAGCCAACTGCCGGGTGGATCATCTTCACCTGGAACGTTCAGCTGGTTGATGGAACGACGCTGCGGCTTCCGCGATCTCGCGTGAGCGATGCGAACGGTAAGCAGATGGAGTTGACGCCGCGCGCGGTTGACGTGCCGGTCACGCGGCCAGTCGGGGAGTCGTACAGCGGGAAGGACAGTCAGTTGGATGCGGCGGTGGCGACGTTGCTGAAACAGATAGGCGAGGGCAAGAAATAACGGTCCCAGTCCGTTGATTCCAGGGTACGCCCCAAGTATGTTAAGAGGCTGTGCCACTTGGCCTTGGGCTTCGGTGGCGCCGTTTTTAGGCAACAGTTACGAACGCTCAATCAACGACTAACCAACGCTTCGGCGTTTTCACGTATGGCATTAACGGCAACGCAGATTCGTCGCGGCATGGTGCTCGTTTTCGAGGGCGATCCGTGTCGTATCGTGGAGTTCCGTCACCATACCCCTGGAAACTTGCGGGCCATGGTGCAGGCGAAGCTCAAGAACTTGCGCACGGGCTCGAACTTTGAGCATCG
>JBDUAX010000579.1:0-2745 GCA_040004455.1 Gemmatimonadaceae bacterium | reverse complement strand
GGCGGGAATCCGGCCGTCGCCATCGTGAAGCCAGTTCCGGCGCCAATTATTATGGTCGACGGACAAGCTGCAGTGATCGACGACGAGGACGATCCGCTCGCAGTCATCATCCGGAAAGCGTGTTCGCGCGAGTTGACGGATCTCGGTTTGATTTTCAATTCACTGAATATCAAGATCGTGCAATCCGAAGTCGCCGAAGCACGTCGCCGTCAATCGGCCGCCGAAGCGCAAGCGAACGCAGAGATAGTCGCGGCCATGCAATCGCGCCGCGCGAAAGAAGCACAGCTTGACGCCGAGCGTAATATCTCCGACAAGCAGCGCGAACTGGAACAGACGCGCGCGTCAAACGCCGCGCTTGTTGCCGGTGCTGAAGCAAAGCGCCAGGAAGCCATGGGATTGCTGCGCATCGCGGAACTCGACGCAACGCAAATTGCGCAAGCACGCGCCGACGCGGCGATTGTGCGTCTCGAGGCCGAAGCTTCGGCCGACGCCGAGGCCATTCGCATTCGCCGTATTGCGGATGCAACGGCAGAAAGCATACAAAAAGTGAACCAGGCCATTCAATCAGGGGGCGAGAGCTATTTTCGCTATCGCCAAATTGAGATGCTGCCAACTATCGCTCCGGCTATAGCGGCGGCATTGGCAGAAGCACGCCTGGTTACATTCTCCAGCGGCGAAATTGGCGCACCAGAAACCGCCACGAACAACATGGTGAGCGTCATTCAAACAGTGTTGGCCGCGCAACTCGTAACGAAGGGCGCACTCGACGGCGGGAGTAACGACAACACTGCGCGAATCAACAACAGTGTCGCCAACGGCGTAAGTAGCGCACCAAGCGTGGCGACACCGGGCTTCGTGAACCCAGCATTCCCCAATCCGAGCATCAAGAAATAAGCAATGGCCGGCACCACACCAACACGCAATTACGACGTCATCGTACTCGGGCTCGGCGCCACCGGCGGCGCCACGCTCTATCATTTGGCGAAACAGGGAGTACGCGTACTCGGTCTTGATCGATTTGCGCCCCCCCATAACTTCGGTTCATCGCACGGTCACACGCGCATTTACCGGCAGGCTTACTACGAAGCGCCAGAGTATGTGCCTCTGGCGCTTCGGGCTATCGATATGTGGCACGAATTGGAGCGGGACACTGGACGCACACTGTTTGCGAACACCGGCGCACTGACCATTGCACCGGAAGACAATCCATTGTTTGCGGGTGCATTGCGGAGCGCGCGCGAGCATGGCATTGCACACGATCTGATGTCATTGGAAGAAACGTTACGTCGATTTCCGGCGTTTAATGCGCCGAAAGATTCCGTCGGGTTGTTCGAGCCAGCAGCCGGTGTCCTCTTTGCAGATTTGTGCGTGCAGAGCCATTTGGAATTGGCAAAGAAAGCCGGTGCGGAGATGCGGCTCGACGAACCAGCGCTGTCGGTTGAGCAACGCTCCGATGGAACGGTTGTTGTCAGAACAGAAAAGCAGACTTATGAAGCTGGTCGCGTCGTGGTGGCAGCGGGCGCATGGGGTCCACGACTGTTGAACATCGAGCACGCATTTCACATCACACGAGAAACTGTGCACTGGTTTGACATCGTGTCGCCGGCTGCGAGCGCTGCAAACGGTTGTCCAGTGTCTCTGATTGCCATGGAAGACGGACGAATGTTTTACAGCATTCCGGATTTTGGTGATGGTTTCAAGGCCGGCTTGCATCACAGTGGTCGAACGGGTGATGCACACTTGCCACCGGAAGTTGTTGGAGCTCGCGATGCTCAAACCGTGGCCGAAGCCATTGCAATTTGTGCGCCGGCCGCCGCTGGAAATTTGCGAGCAAGTGTTCCGTGTTTCTATACGTCAACCGCCGATCAGCATTTTGCCGTGGGAGCATTGCCATGGTCAAACAACATTGTGCTGGCTGCCGCGTGTTCCGGGCACGGATTCAAGTTTGCGCCGGCACTGGGTGAAGCGATTGCGCAAATGGCGCGCGGCGAGAACACGAGTTTGCCGATGGCGGTGTTTGGTGTGACGCGACTGGGCGCACAGGCGTGATGACGAATTTCGAGTTGTCGATTGTAATTTTTGATCGCTGAGAACCCGCGCGAGCTATTCTTCCGTTGCGGCCGCGCCCAGGTCATAGCCCAACGCCCGGAGTCGCGCGGCCATATCCTTCTTCTCCTGGCATTTGAGATACGCTTCAATCGGTTCCACCGTCTTGCTCTTCACCAAACCAAGCAGGGCATCGTTCAACGTCTCCATGCCCAGCTTCTTCTGCGTCTGAATAATGTTGTTGATCTGAATGGTCTTGCCTTCGCGAATCAGTGCGCTGACTGCTTTGTTCACCATCAGCACTTCGCGCGCCGCGACGCGACCACCACCGACTTTCTTGCACAGCGTTTGCGAGATGACGCCCTTCAATGACTCCGAGAGCATGACGCGAATCTGATCCTGACGATCGGCAGAAAATTGATCGACCACACGATTGATGGTGCTAGCCGCGGTCGACGTGTGCAACGTACCGAATACCAAGTGACCGGTTTCTGCTGTCTCAATGGCGATGGCAATCGTTTCGAGATCGCGCAATTCGCCGACCATGATTACGTCGGGATCTTCGCGCAGTGCGGCGCGCAGCGCACTCTTGAACGATTGCGTGTGCGTACCCACTTGTCGTTGGGTAATCAGGCATTTCTTGCTGGTGTGCACAAACTCAATCGGATCTTCAATGCAAATGATGTGATCGTGACGACT
>JBDUAX010000155.1:0-9184 GCA_040004455.1 Gemmatimonadaceae bacterium | reverse complement strand
TGCCACCGCGATCACCGTTCTCTTCGTTCGTCCACAACACCACGCGCATGGTGCGTTTAGCGCGAAGTCCGAGCTTGTGCATCGTGCGCAACGCGCCCCACGCGGCAAACGCTCCACCACCGTCGTCCATTGAACCCGTGCCGACATCCCACGAATCGATGTGGCCACCAAACGCGACCACTTCGTCGGGTTTTTCGCTGCCTTTGATTTCGGCGACAATGTTACGTGACGGCGCATCGGGGAGCATCTGCGCGGCCATACTCAAATGCACAGTGATTTTCGTGCCGCGGTCCTGCATGCGATGCATCATCATCGCGTCTTCAACGGTAATCGCAGCGCCCGGAATTTTCCTGACCGTTGTGTCGTAGCGCAGCGCACCGGTGTGCGGCGAGCGAATTGAATTCGGCGTTACCGAGCGCACTAGCGCTGCGACTGCTCCAACCTTTGCCGCCGCCGTCGCACCGCCGCCGCGATACGCAACCACGCGACTGTATTCCTTGAACGGATCGGTGGTCGTTGTGCTGAACGGCACATCGAACAACACAATCTTTCCGCGCGCTTGCGCCGCTTTTGCTGTCAGTTCTTCGAAGCTCGTGACAACGAGTACTTCCGCTGTAATGCCGCCTGCCGGCGTGCCAACGCTACCGCCAAGTCCCATCATTGGCAACGCGACTTTGCGCGGCGCAATGAGTTCGGCGCTTTCGGCACCGCGCACCCAATGCGGCACCATCACCGGCTCCGTGTGCACGTTCTCCAAGCCATCCTTCTTCATCTCGGCAACAATCCAATCGATTGTGCTCTCAAGCGCCGCCGATCCGCTGATGCGATGGCCAAACATGTCGGCCATGTACGCAACGCGATTCCACGGAACCGAATCGGATGTTGCGGAGTTAATGATTTTGGTCGCGGTGGCACGATAGGGCCCCATGTTGGGCAATTGTGCCTGCGGCGTCTGTGCCTGCATCATTGGTGCGAGTAACACAATTGATGCAAAAGCCGAGGTGAAGCGAAGAGATTTTTTCATCATGCGCAATTATACTGCGTTTATACCATCTGCGAGGATTGCGTATGACTAACGCATCAGGCGCTGAATCATTGAACGCGTCAAACGATTCAGCGAACACACCATTCGACGGGCAAGAACTCACCGTATCGCTGACCGTCAACGACCTTGCAACCAGTCTTTCCTGGTATCGCGATGTCATGAATTTTACAGTAGACAAAAAGCACGAACGCGACGGAAAACTCCTGGCCGTTTCCTTTAAAGCGGGCAATGTGCGAATGCTCATCAATCAGGACAACGGCGCGCAGGGTACTGACCGTATTAAGGGCTTGGGTTTTTCGATGATGCTCACGACGACCCAAAACATCGACGATATGGCGAGCCGCATCACCAAAAACGGCGGCAAGCTGGATGCCGAGCCGTCTGATTCTCCCTTTGGTACCCGCGTTTTTCGCCTGACCGACCCGAACGGTTTCAAGTTCGTTATTTCATCGGTGAGGTAAGTTCGATATACTTAGGCGTTCACCAACCTTCCTACCAGGATTTCCAATGTCACGTACTACGCGGTTCACGCTTGCCGCCCTTAGCCTCTCCCTCTCCAGCGCCATTCTTGGCGCACAAGGCGCGCCGGCTGCAGCACCGGCCGCTCCACCAGCCAACAATCCAGCACCAGCGGTTGGCGAAATGGCCCCAGACTTCACGGCCACCTGGGCCGATGCGTCAGGAATCAAAGCCAAGCCCATTTCGCTAAAAGATCTCAAAGGAAAAGTTGCGGTGCTCGCCTTTTATCCGCTCGATCGTTCCGGCGGTTGCACCATTGAAATGCACAAGTTTCGCGACGACTACGCCACGTTGTTCGGCGACGGCGTCGTTGTGCTTCCAGTTTCAATCGACACGTTGGAGTCGCACGTAGGCTGGGCCAAGGATGAGAAGTTTCCATTCGGGATGATCTCTGATCCGAAGCGCGAATTGGCTATTAAGTACGGTTCCAACGGCGCGAAGTACTTCAAGCGCACGATTTTCGTCATTGGTAAGGACGGCAAAGTTGCGTACACGAACATGGCTTTCAGCGTGAACACGCAGGAACAGTGGGACGTGCTTGCCGCCGAAATCAAAAAGGCGAAAGGCTGATTCACCGCTGCGGTTGAGTTAGCGATCGGCGGTTGAGTTAAAGATCAGCGGTTGAGTTAGCGTTCAAACGAAATAGCAAAAGAATTTCAACTGTCGTGTCGAACAACTCACCGTTCGGCACGACAGTTTTCTTTTGGTCTCCCAGTTTCATTCAAATGGTCGTGTAATCATTGTTTTGGGCAGCGTAGCTCATCGCGAAGCTGACTCTCCCGCTAAAACACGTTGATTGACCGGTTAATTTGCTGCGCACTCAGCATCGCATTGACTTGCGCCAGCAGCGCAGCGGGGGTGAATGGTTTTTCAATCAACACCACATCGCGCTTAACGAGTCCTTCGCGACCGAGTGCTTCCAGGGAATATCCAGACATGAACAGGACCTGCAGCGACGGCCATCGTGCTCGCAATTGCAATGACAGCGCCTGGCCTCCCATCTCGGGCATCTTTACGTCGGTAATTACGAGCGCGGGTGGACCTTTCAGTTGGATAATGGCCAGCGCATCCAGACCATTGTGCGCGAGCTCAACGACGTAGCCGTCTCTCTCAAGAATACGTTTGGCGAGCGCCCGGATAGAAGCTTCATCGTCGACCACAAGAATCGTTTTGCCGTGGTGTGCCGACGCATTGGACGCGGCCGGTGGTTCGATTTCATCAACGCCACAATTCTCAGCGGCAACGACCGGAAAAAAGAGAGTGAACGTTGTGCCGCCACCGAGCAGGCTTTTAACGGTAATGTTTCCGCCATTCTGCGCCATGATGCCGTGCACGGCCGCGAGCCCCAAACCGGAGCCTTCTCCAATGGCTTTCGTCGTAAAGAACGGTTCGAAAATGTGCGCCATTGTCGCTTCACTCATCCCCGTTCCAGTGTCGGAAATGCTCAGCGTCGCATAAAGCCCCGCGGCAATGGCAATGCCGTCAACGTCGTTCAGCGACGAATCAACGTACATCTCCGACTCAAATACGCTGATGGTGTCATCGAAGGTTGTCGCATGGCGAGCATTCATCACCAGATTGACGATGAGTTGTTCGAGTTGCCCCGGATCGATGCAAACGTGATGGGAGCCCGGGGTCGAGACTTCGAGCCGCCGACTGTCGCCAACAAGACGGCGAACGATTGGCTGCAGGAGTCGAACGGTCGCACCCAGATTGATTGACTGCGGGCGATGAACAGCGCTCCGGCTGAATTCGAGCAACTGTTTCGTAATCGACGCGGCGTGATTTGCAGCGTTGAGAATTTCCTTTACGTCGGAACACGCGTCGGCCGTGAGCGTCGGAGTGGAAAGCAGCAGTTCGCTGAAGCCCGTAATCACCTGCAGCATGTTGTTTACTTCGTGTGCAACGCCCCCCGCGAGCGCGCCAACCGCTTCGAGTTTCTGGGTGGCCTGAATGTGCGCGGCGAGATTTCGCGCTACGGCTTCACTGGCCAATCGTTCGGTGATATCCCGAATTACCAGATGCGCCGTAGGCCTGCCGTGTTCGAGAAACACCTGCGCGCGAATTTCGACTTCAACTTCTCCGCCATCCAATCGGTACAATGTGTCACGAACTGCCGGAGCAAATTCGTCGTCGCGCAGCGATCCCGAAAGCTGTTTCCCGACGGCTTTGAGGTATGGCGGGTGCAGCAGGACTTCCACCGGCCGCCCGACCAGTTGATTGACGCGTGTGGCCCCGGCCATTCGCACGATAGCGGCGTTGGCGGCGAGAATGCATTTGCCATCGTGAACGAGAATGCCGTCGGCCGCGAGTTCAACGAGCTGCTCATTTCGAACTGCGCGTTCAACTGCCGTCCGGCGTTCCTCCATGGCCCGCATGGCGGGTGTCATTTGCGGTTCGGTTCAACCGCATCAAACACGTCAGGGCGTGAAATTCGAGAGGCGCGTAATTGACGGGTCGGAAGCCCAGTGACGATGCGGTCGTATTCCGTCAGAGTCTCACGGAGAAGAATTCCGGTTGCTGTTGATTCATACGTCCAGAAATCGCGACTGTGATCGCTGCCGCGCATTTTCACAACGACGACGGCTTTTCTCAATTCACCTTCGATTTCGACGAATCGTTGACTGAGAATCACATCAGTCAGAAACGACACAGCGTGACCGGTGAGTTGCAGTCCTTCCTTGCCACTGACTTCGACGGTGGAGTACATGGTGACGCCCAGTCCCGTGAGCGTTCCGATAAGGCGGTATAACGACTCGCGAAAATCTTCACGAAACGTCGGAGCCAACGCCATTTCAAATCCGGAAATGGAATCTATGACAACACGCTTCGCGCCAATTTGCTCGACCGCATCACGAATCTCCTGCAACGTTTCATCAACAGACAAATCGAGCGGCCGCAGATAGATGATTCGCAATTTGTCCGTGCGAGCCGCTTCACTCAGTTCGGCGCCCATGGCATTCGCTCGCGCGAGATAGATTTCCGGACGCTCTTCAAAAACCGCTATCACGGCCGGTTCTCCCGCGCGCAATCCCGCCGCCACGAACTGCACAGCGAACGTGGTTTTTCCGGAACCGGTCGGACCGGCCAACACAACCGAATCGCCCGCCGGAATGCCGCCGCCCATCAATGGATCGAGTCCATCAATGCCGGTTGAAAGTCGGCGACCGTCGCGTCCATGTTTGTCAGTCGACTGGCTCGGTACGCGTGGATATACCTGAATGCCGGAAGTGGTCATTTTGAGAGTATGCAGGCCAGGCATGTGACCAACGCCCCGCGACTTAATCACTTGCAACTTGCGCACAACCGAATTGCGATCAATAGCCTGAGTAAGCCAGACGATGCCATCGGCAACGGTAAACACCGGGTTTCGCAATTCCTGTTCCTGATATTCGCCAATGAGCAGCGAGGTTATCTCCCAGGTTGCCAGGTGTAACGCCAGCCGTTGTACAAACCGTTCGATATTGCTGTCCGATGAACCGACACCGTCGGAGTGTACAACGGAACGAAACGAGTCGACGACGACGACGGCGGGGTGCAGCGTTTCAACAGCTTTCACAATTCGAGAGAGCACCGAATCGAGATCGCCGTCGAGCACTTCTTCGCTGAGATTGAGGAAGTGAACGGCTGAACCAACCTGTTCGCGCTTGAAGAAATCGAATCGCTGCTGGTAGCGCAGCATCTTGAGCGACGATTCACCCAGGAGCGTGATAAAGAGTCCGGGACGTTTGACGGTCGAGTTCGCAAACAGGAACTGCATTGACATGGTTGTCTTACCCGACCCGGGGCCGCCCGCAATCAGGTTGAAAGACAGCGCCGGTAGTCCGCCCCCGAGAACGTCGTCGAGTCCCGGAACGCCGGTTCGTAGCAATTCGAACGACGGCCGTTCGGGGGAATCGGACTTGCTGGCATTCTTTTTAGTCATGGCGGGTAACGTTGACCTTGCTGCTCACGGCACCGCGCGGGCTCGGTTGGCTAATCTGTTCCACTAATTGCACTGCCATATCGTCGCCGATGATGCGACCCAGCAGTTCCATCATTGTCGCCAGGAGCGCGACGACGCCGTTCGCATAGTCATCAAAGGTGTATTGCCGCCCATTGGGCGCCGGCTCCTCAACGATTGCCAACACTGAGATGCCTTTCAACACTGGATGTTCAGCTATGGTCATCGCCGTCGCACGCGTCAGGAGCGCAAAATATCCCTCCGCACCAACCCACCGGCGAAGATCAACGGCAACTGCCGAGAGTACGGCTTCGGCAACGTGCGCTGCAGCATTCTGTTCTTTATTGACGCCAACAGTTCGATCCCAGAGATGTCGTGCCGCGATTAGTGCGAACGCACGACTCTCGCTCATCGCCGTCCTGCGCGATGCTTGGGTGACAAGAATTCAGTGTCGGAGAGCATTGCGTACCCTGCCTTCATTCAGTTGCTGCGATCGGCACGACGGCGACATCGATGCGAATGGTGCGTTCACATCACCGGCGGTAAGTGATTGCGTTTAAGAAAGTTAGGAGTCTGCTCCACAATGTGTGCGCAAATGCGACGGTCGCTTCATTACAAATCGAATAAGTGCATTACAAATGTTTAGCGTGGCAATGAAAGCCGCGCAATCGCGCGACAAATATCACCAATGCTGGATTTGCAATAACGTTGGACTGTCACCCTTGGGTTATGTCTGGCGCCGCGCCGCGCCGATATGAATAGGTGATCAGGTGTGTGAATCGCCGTGATCTGACCTCGCCTCGCGGCGCAATCGCGATTCGCACACTCCAAGGTGTAACATGTTTCGGACGATTCCGATCCGCATCCGGATTCTCGCTCTGCCGGGAATCGCAGCGATGGGTTTTCTCGCTGCCCTGAGCGCCACGCTCTGGTTTGGTCATCTCGCCCAAGCTCAGCTGTTACAGATTGAGCTGGGGTACACGCCATCGCTTGAGGCAAGCCGCGCATTAGTCGGTGCGCTGGGTTCATTGCAGCGTGCGGTGCGCGATGCTGTTGCAATCAGTGATACGGCGCAGGTCACTGCGGCCGATTCCATCGCGAAACGCTTCGAACGCGAACTGGCGAAACTCGACGGAAATCCGGTAGTGGACGCGCGAGACATTGACGCCATTGGCCACGCATTTCACAACTACTATGCGCAAACGATAGCAACGAGCGCGCGCATGATCACCGGCAAACTGGGTGAAGATGCGACGGAGCAGTTGCAACAGATGTCATTGGACTTTCGTTCGCTGCGCGATTCACTCGATGCGCGTGCCAATCGCGATCGTGCGCGTACAATTGATGCGTTTGCAAAGGCGCGTCGAGCGCAGGTCACAACATCGGTAGCGATTGTCGTGGTGCTCGTAACGGCGTTGGCTACTCTGATTTTTCTGGCATTTGGAACACTGAACGCCATTCTCGGCCCGTTGGGTGCCATGGCGAAGGCGGCCGATGGAATTGCGCGAGGTCAGCTCGATCAGAAGATCGAGTATCACGCGCACGACGAAATTGGAGTGCTCGCGAATTCATTTCGCGGCATGGTGCAGTACATGGGCGGCATCACAACGGCGGCTGACCGAATGGCCCGCGGCGACATGTCGGTAATCGTTACGCCACTTTCTGAAGAAGACGTACTCTCGCGCAACATGAACCGCGCCAGAAATACGTTGTCATCGGTAATTTCAGAAGCGAACCTCCTGATTGTCGCCGCACGAAACGGCGATCTCGCACGTCGCGGACACCCGCAGGCGTTTGAAGGCGTCTACGCGGAACTGCTGCACGGCACCAATGCAATGATGGATGCGCTCGGCCGCCCGCTACAGGAAGCGCGCGAAGTGCTTGAGCGCGTTGCCAGCCGCGATTTATCGGCGCGCATGACCGGTGAATACCTGGGCGTTCATGCGGAAATCAAGCAAAGCTTCAACAGGGCGTTCGAAACGATCGGTGGCACGTTCGACCAATTGCAAACTGCAATTTACGAAGTCAGAAGCGCGTCGATGGAAATCGGCGGAGTCAGCGTTGAACTGGCAGCAAGTGCTTCAGAACAAGCCCGCGCGGTAGAGCAGATTTTCACCCGTGTAACCAATGTCAGTGATCGCGCTCAGGAAAACCTGGCAGACGCGAAGAGTGCTGTGGATATCGTCGCTGGCGCGCGTCTCAGTGCGCAGAAAGGCGTACAGAACATGCAGGAGCTGGCTAGCGCGATGAACGACATCACAACTTCCACGGGTCAGAGTGCGCGCATTGTTCGCACCATCGACGAAATAGCGTTTCACACCAACATTCTCGCGCTGAATGCGTCCGTTGAAGCGGCGCGCGCAGGAGATGCTGGCCGCGGATTCGCCGTGGTGGCAAATGAAGTGCGTCAACTCGCTTTGCGGGCGGCGGCGGCCGCGGGCAGTACATCAACGCTTATCGCAGCGTCGGTTGAGAGTGCCGAGAGCGGTGTCAAGCTCAATGTGTGCGTGCAGGACGTGCTCAACGAAATAAACGCAGCGGTCGAACGCGCCAGCCAGGACATGCTCGAAATCGCTCAAAGGGCGCAAGCGCAGGAAAAGGAGTTAGCTCAGGTGACGTTGTCCGTAACGCGCATCAGCGAATTGACGCGACGCACGAATGCAACGGCAAACTCCGTTGCGAGTGCATCGACGGAACTCTCCTCGCAAGCAATGGAGATGTACACACTGGCCGCACAGTTCAAAACAGCATCAAAGCAAAGTCCTGCCCCAGTCGAACCTGCGGATCGCAATCGCGTTATTCAAATCGCATCAAAGGGAGCTGTACCATGCTACACCAATTAAGTTCACGAGTTGTCCGCAAGGCGGTCGTCGCAATGTCGTTGGTTGCAACGACTGTCACGGTTTCCGCACATGCTCAGGAAGTGCTCGACAAAGTTTCATTTCACGGATCGCTGAACGCAGGCTACGGCAAGTCCGATGGGTTGGGCGTATTCGGCGTGAACAAAGAAGGCACGTTCGACTACAACGCAATCGCGCTGCAATTCGGATACAAGTTTGGCAATAGGGATCGCATGGTTGTGCAACTATTGCATCGAAGCCTTGGCACGAGTCCGCTGAAAGACATCATGCCCAATCTCGACCCCGTTTGGGCTTTCTACGAGCGAAAAGCGGCTGGTTTCACTTTCAAGTTTGGTCGAAATCCGCTGCCGCGGGGTATCTTCAACGAAGTTCGGTTTGTCGGAACGTTACTGCCGCTATTTCGCGAAGCTTCGTACCTCGAAACACTCGAAAACGTTGACGGCATTGTTGCTTCCCGCAGCTTCGAACTTCGCAACTGGGGAATCGATGCCAATGCCATGGTTGGTGAATTTGACATCAAGTTCTTCGTACCGTCAGCAACCGGCTCGGTGGTTGGTTCATTTCGCGGTGTGAATTCGTTCGGCACGCAACTGTGGCTCCGAACGCCGATGAAGGGTTTGCGCATTGGAACGTTTATTGACCGCTTCGAACTCGGCGCCAACAAGGAAAACCCGTTAAAGAGTGCTCCGCAGTTGGTGCGCATGCTCTCGGCTGATGGCGACTTCACGCACGCGTTTGCGCGCGCAGAAGCGCAGTTTGTCACAGCGGGCCAGGGCGCCGCGCATTCGGATTACTCAAACTGGTACATACAGGGCG
>JBDUAX010000154.1:0-9193 GCA_040004455.1 Gemmatimonadaceae bacterium | reverse complement strand
CAATTGCCGCGATGAAGAATGGCCACCCACGGGTAACGACCGTACTCATACCCATTAACATGCGCGTGCTCACCGGAAGCTTGACGCCAACTTGCTGAAGCAGAACTGAGAATCGGGGCACGACGACCAGCATAATGACCGTCACGCCGATTATTGCGGCACCACCCAACAGCGATGGATAAAGCAGGGCGGCCTGCATGCGCGCGCGTAGTTCGTCGCGCCGTTCCAGATATTCAGCGAGTCGAGCGAGGGACGCGTCGAGTGTCCCCGTGGCCTCACCCGTCGCCGAGAGTGCAGCAAACAAACTTGGAAATACTTTCTGCGTGCGAAATGCTTCAGAGAGCGATCGTCCATTTCGAACATCAGTGCGCACGGTCGCAAACGCATCGCGCAACTCTCCAGCCGGTGACTGCGTCGCTGCGTAAGTGAGTGCCTTTTCGAGCGGCACTCCACTCGCCAGCAACGTCGAAAGTGCGCGTGTGATCACGGCGAGCGAGCCGGCCGGCACCGATCGCGATTGCTTCACGGCCGTTGCACGTTGCTTGGGCCAGACTTCCGTAACCCACAATGCGCGACGTCGCAACGCATCAACCGCGCTCTGTTCGGAGGCGGCTTCGATTTCGCCTTCAACCAGTGCGCCGTTCGCGTTGGCGGCCCGATAGCCGTAACGAACGTCAGCCATGGTCGTTCCGACCTTCGATATTCAGCACACTAAGCACTTTCGTCTTCGCTTACTACGCGAACGACTTCGTCGACAGTGGTACGCCCTTCTGCCACGAGTCGCCAGCCGTCCTCGCGTAACGGTTGCAATCCCTGAGCCCGCGCGGCCGCACGCAGCGTGTCGAGTGGCGCCGCCGCGACAATTTGCGCGCGCAACGCATCGTTCAACGTGAGTAATTCAGCAATTGCCGCACGTCCGCGAAAACCAGTATTGGCGCACACGACGCAACCAACCGCATGCCGCACTTTGGAAATGTGCGATGCTGCAGCACCCAACAACGCGTTTTCCGCCGTTGTTGGCACACTCCACGTTGCGCAATTTTCGCACAACGTGCGCACCAGACGTTGCGCAAGTACACCTTGAAGCGTTGCCGCAACGAGATACGGAGCGATGCCCATTTCTGTGAGCCGCGCAACAGCACTGGGCGCATCGGTTGTATGTAAGGTGCTTAACACGAGATGCCCCGTGAGCGCTGCCTGCACGGCGATTTCTGCTGTTTCAGTATCGCGCATTTCACCGACCAGAATTACGTCGGGATCGTGACGCAAAATCGCGCGCAACGCGTTCGCGAAACCGAAACCGGCCTTCGTGTTCACTGGCAATTGCGTAATGCCTTCCATGCGATATTCAACCGGATCTTCCACAGTGACAACTTTTACACCCGGAACACTACGCGCGGCGAGCGCGGCGTACAGTGTCGTTGTTTTTCCAGATCCCGTTGGGCCCGTGACCAACACTAGCCCTGATGTGCGTGCCAGGAGCAAATCCAGGCGACGGCGAATGTCGCCAGCAATGCCCAAATCGGGAAGTGTGCGCGCGGTTGTGCCCTGATCGAGCAAACGCAGCACAATGCTTTCGCCGTGCAATGCCGGAAGTGTCGAAACACGAACATCAACATCGCGATCGGCAACACGAACGCGTGCACGTCCGTCCTGGGGCAATCTTCGTTCGGCGATATCAAGCCCTGCCAGCACTTTCAGTCGCGAAAGCACGGCGGCCTGAAAGGGTTTGCCGAGTAGTTGAGCATCGCGCAATACGCCATCCAGTCGAAAACGCACACGCAAACCGTTCGCAACCGATTCCACGTGAACGTCACTCGCGCGCGCTTGCAAGGCCTCGGACAACATTGCATTGACAACTTGCACAACGGGCTCACGACTCGCCATCGCACGCAAGTCATCGAGCGCATCGGAGTCGTCAGCGAGTTCGTGCGAGTCGGTTGCGGACGCCGAACTTCGTTCCGTGGCAACGAGAGCAGCGCGCAGTTCGGCTGCCGATACGTTCACAAATCGAACAGCAGCGCTGAAGGTGCGCTGGAGCGCGTCCAACACCGTGCTGTCAACATTTCCCGCCGTTGCAACAGACACCGTGCCGTCAGCATTGACCTCGAGGGGAAGCACGGTGTGCTCTTCCAGCCAACGCGCCGGAAAGCGCAGCGCTAATTCGCCACTCGCCGCCGCGCGCAAGTCACGACCATCGGTACCAACGTCATTGTTTGCGTCGGTATCTGGTGCAGAGTGAGTTGCGGTATTTGCTGATGCGTTGGCCACTTCTAGAACTCGCGCGTTGGCGGCTTAATCGGCTTGCCGGTGCTGTCGGTTTTCAGCGGACGAGCGAATTTGGTGCCATTCAATGTTCCGGGTGCGCCATCTTCGAGGTGATCGCGCAGGCGATTGCGAACCGCGTCAGCATCCGCGTCGTTCCGAATAACGTAGGGCGTAACAAAGATGACGAGTTCTGTGCGTTGATGCGTGACGCTTGATCGCTTGAAGAGGTTGCCCAGTATTGGAATGTCCTTCAAAAACGGTATGCCGCTATCGGTCGTTTCGGTTGAATTGCCAATCAACCCCGCAATGACGCCCGTTTGTCCGTCGTGCAACACGGCGCGCGTCGACGCTTCACGAGTGCTGATGACCGGCGCGCTCAACGCCGCGCTGACGGTTTGCGCGGTCAGGCTGCTCACTTCCTGCAGCAACTGCACCGATACATATCCGTCGTCGTTGATGGTCGGGATGATCGACAACTTGGTGCCGACATCCTGGTATTGAACTGCGCGATCAATCGCAACATCGTTGCCCAAACGCGTTGACGCGATGAACGGTACTTTGCTTCCCACGAGAATTGTTGCCTCGCGATTGTTCGCGGCCAGAATTTGTGGCGTGGACAGTACGCGCACATCGCTCTTCGACGCAATTGCAGTCAACATTGCGCGAACCCCCGTGGCATCGAGGCGCACCAACCGCAAAAAGAAGCTGCTGCTTGTGGAATCAGGGATTTCTGGATTGCCGAACTGCGTGTGCACATCGCCACCGCGATTGATTGCCGCCCAGTCGATACCGAATTCGGAACCGCGGCCCAGAGTTACTTCGGCAATCGTGACTTCGAAAAGCACTTGCACCGGTCGCGTGTCGAGCGCGTCAATGGTTTCGCGAAGCAGTGGAAAGTTCGGTGGTGCCGTGCGAATGACAAGCGCGTTCGTCGGTCCATTTGCAACTATCGTCGTGCGGCCAACAAGCACACCCGATGCGGAATCACGAGGTGAACTCGTTGACGGCGTTGTGAGCGTCGTTGATCCGCTCGCGCGTTGCCGGAAGGTATCAGACTCGCGCGCCCGAAATGCGTCGAGTGACCTGGAAAGCGAGCGATCCGCCAGTGATTCTCCCGCGCCGTTCGAAACTGACACACCATACAACTGCCCGAGAGACTCTGCCAAATCTGATGCAGCTGCGTACTTCAAATTCACGACGTACGTGCGCAATCCCGATTCACCTGCTGGCGCAGCATCGAGACGACGCAACAGGTCAAGATAACGCGCGACATTGCTTCCGCGATCCGTAATGAGCAACGCATTTGAGCGCGTAACAACTTCAACGCGTGCGCCTTTTGCAACAATTGCCCGGAGTGCGTCTGCACCTTCGTCCGCGCGAATTGAAGTGAGTGGCACCAACTGCGTAACGAGCCCGAGTGGCGGCGGGTCAGGGAAGTCCAGCCCCGAGCGAAGAACTCCAGTTGCCGGAGCTTTTTCGGTGGTGACAATTTGACTTACCGCACCTTTGGAAATCAGCATCAAACCGTGACTCTCCAACAGCGATTCCAAAATGCTTTCAATGTCCCCGGGCTTCACTGGTGCGGCAGTCGAGAACGTGATGCGAACATCCGGCACGTCGCTGAACACGACGGTGCGATTGAGCATTGTGGCCAGTGTGCGCAAAACGTCTACCAGCTTTGCGTTCGCAAACTCAAGCGAACCAACTGGCTGAGTCGAGGTGGCCGTATTTTGCGCGGCCACCGCACTCGTCGCAATGACAGACAATGAGCAACCCAGCGCGATGCATCGAATAGTTCGAGAAATTCTCACGACAACTCCTTTCCACTCACGAAATCTTTCACGGACGTTTCCCGGTGCTTCCTGTGGAATCGCCAGGCGCGTTGCGCGCAAGACGAAGCGTGCGTTGGCCAGCCGTTCCGGCCAGCACAACTCGATCGGATTGAATACTGAGAACTCGATACCCGCCGCGGCGATCTCCTTCTTTCAACAGCGTGGGACTTGCATCGCTATCGGAGAGACGCAACAACGCTCGCCAAGTGCCATCGACGTTCACGATTCCATAGAGCCCCGGAATGGCATCGCTATTTCCCGCGCTGTCGGTAGCGGCCGCGTCAGGCTTCAGCGCTGCGACGGGCGCGGCGAATGCCTGCATCTCTTCCGCTTCCGGCGACTTGTAGTGCAGTGTCGGTGCGCGACGGCTACCACTCAGGATGTTGGCGGCGACGATCGTGGCCGCACGGCTATTGTCCGCGCTGCTCGTCGCGGGAGGTATGGTCACATCGACCTTGCTTCGCGCGCCAATTCCTGTGGCGTTGATGAGCTGCATGCGTCCAGGTAGAATCGCAATTATGGCGGCAGCGATTAGCCCAATGACTGAAAGCGTATCGAGTACTACCAACCGACGCGTGCTCATTCGACAATCACTGGAGCACGCAGCGATAACGTCATCTGCAACACGTCTGGCGCGCCCAGCAGGGCAGAATTGACTTGTACTTGCAGCTTGTCCACCTCAACGACGTATCGGCCGGAACCAAATTGCTTCAACAAATCGGTCAACCCGAAAATGTCGCCGTTTGCCGAAAGCGTGAGGGGCAAATCGGCGCCGCCGGCAACGTTGGCAACGTCAAGTCGCGTCACCGTCACGTGACTCGCGTCGGCCATGTCCTGCACCATCGACTGCAAGGCGCTCGCTGCAAGTGTTCGCGATTTTGCGCGCAACACTCGTGTGGTTTGCAAAGCGAATGACGACTCCTGTTCTGAGATTTCCCGGCTGACTACACTGGTGCTGGCCAGAACATGTGACAAGCGACCAAGCTCCTGTTCGTTTGCCCCAATTTTCGCTTCACGTGCACGCCACGAAGTGACGAACGGCCTTCCGACGAACGCAGCGATCAACGCCAGCAGGACTACCGCGATACTGATTATCACCACAGGAGTCGGCGCCGCCGTCATTGGTGAAGGAGTCGCACGATCAACGCTTCCCATTCGCGTCTCCCTTCACTTGAAACGCCACGGAAAACGATTCGCGCATACGACTTCCATCGCGAAAGCGCGCACTCGCACTCAGTACACGAACGTTGGTGAATATTCCGGCGGCGTCGAGTTGTGGCACTATGGTCGCTGCTTGATTCGCGCTGCCATCGATGTGCCATTCCGCGCCGTTCCAATCAATGCGCTGCACAAACACGTCGGTCGGCAAGGCTTTGCTTAAGTTTGCCAAAACTGCGAGCGCACTGCTCTTGTTCGACTGCTTCGCGATCAACACGCGCGCCTCATCATTCAGGCTGTTCAGCCGAACCGCGGCCGCCAGTGCCGGCCTCGCCTCTACTTGGCGAACTGCAACCGCCTGTGCTGTTTCGAGGAACGTCTTTTCGCGCGACAAATTCGCGGCAGTTCCCAACACCACCAACATTACAGCAAACATGAAATACGATGCCCACACTCGGCGCTGCTGATGACGACGCAATGCGCGATCGAGAGGCGCGTCAAGGAGCATCACATCGAGAGGTGCCTTGATTGAATCCAGTGCGCCGATCGCAGCCGCGAATCGCCCGGGTGCTTCCTCAATTAAGCGATCGTCGACCGGACGCGTTCCATTCACAACGCCGAGCGCTAACGACAACGGCACTCGACGAGCTTCTTCAACAATGCCGTTCGCAAATCGCATCACGCCGCGCTCCTCCGCGCCGGCGTCGATTGTGAATGCGTTCGAAGTCGTACCACGAACGGTCAACGCGCCCGCAATGCTACTGGGCGCCGCCACAACGGCGCGAACCGGAGCCCAATTCTCAAACGCCGAGATCCACCGTTGCAGCTGCTCACTGGGCAATGCAAACGCGACACCGCCAGCGCGCGCTGCAGTGACTGCTGCTGCGCCTTCAATCGGAAAATAGCGATCAGCGTCGCGACGCAGCACCCGCAAGCGATCTGCATCGGAAAGCGGCGGCAACTCCGGACGCGCCACTTCGAGAAATCCGAGTCCCACGGAAAGTGAGATACTTCGCACTTTGCCGATTTCTGCGCTGAGTGCATCGATTGCCCTTTCTGGCCTCGTTGCGTCCCACGGAATTTCGGTCGTCACGAGTTTTCCGCCCGCGCGATACACCGCGCGCAGCAAGTTCGCTTCCAACGCAATTCCGATTGCGTTGGTCACAGTGTGCGCTCACGCCAGCGGACCAACGTCAAACCGTTTTCTCCAACATCGTACACCGCTTGTATTTCGTGCGTTAACGGATGACCGAGTTGCCATCCTCTCGTGACGATGAGCAGTCGCGAGGGTGCATCAACCAGACTTCCGGACGCTGCGGCCACAACGCTCTGCGACGCCGAACGGCGATTCACGTGCGCATCCCCGTCCACGGTAAGATATGGCGCAACGCGCTCGAGGAATTTTTCATCGAACCCCTGCACCTGCAGCAACTCGTCAAGTGACTCAAACGGGTGACGCAAACGCGATGTCGTCGCGTCCCGGCCCAACAGCACTCGTGAAATGGAATCGCGAGCTGCGCGAACCGATTCAGTAGAATCGATACCCGATCCCTCGCCGCGAACTCGCTTCGTGATTCGTTCAGCGAGCATGCTCGCATCTGCTGGCGTCACAAATTCGCTTAAGAACCTCGTCAGCCCTTTTTCATCGGCCGAATTGACGTCAAGTCGCGCGTCAACATCGACGACCGCAATCGCGAACGCCCCGTTGCCAAGCGTGTCGGTGGCAATACCCGTGATAGCTGAGCTGCCGTTGTTTGTTGCGGCGTCGAGCGAATTCAAAAACACGTTTGTGGCCGTGGAGTCGCGACCCAACCTGCGCAACGAATCGTTGATTGCAGTCAGCGCAACCGTTACGCCACTTTCCGCCATTGATTGGGCTGTCGCACCGGCACGCCGGGCGGTGACCAAATCGCCACTGCTCCGTGCGGCACCACTCGCGGCCACCGTCACCGCCGCCAGTAACACGACCAACCAAAGCACCAGCAGCAGCGCCACGCCGCGACGTTCTCGCTTGTTGGTTCCTGCGCGTTTCATTGTGCAAACCCCACGCTGGCTGCATTCGCCAACGGCGCGAGATCAAACACCAACGGTTCGCGCGGCTCGCCGCTTCGGAGCGCGATGGTGAGACGCAGCGCAGTTGGCATAGTGCGCAGCACCGGCCAATCGCGACGCCACACAGCAGTGTTTCCCGGGCCACCACGTACATCAAGCGCCTCAACCAACAAACCGGTCACGTGCGGCAGCACAGTCTCAAGTGGTATACGATTGCTCGAAGAGTTCACGGGCGCAGCTATTAGGTGCAAACCGTCATTCTGCACCGCAAGCGACACGCGCCAGATTTGCCCGGAGCCAATCGGTGCCTCAACTCCCTGCGACAAAAACGTCAATGCATCTGTACTCTCTCCACCCGCAGCGCGAAACGCTCCCTGCGAAATGCGCAACAACGGTTCATCAACCGCGCTCGGAGTCGGTGCATGGCGCAACATCGTACCAATCCAGGCAGTGGCGCGTGCTTCAGCTTCCGTAGTTGTGCGGTGAGTTTGTACCCGCTCGCGAACATCCATGCCCGCACGCAACGATGCCGCAGCGAGTGTTGCAACCAACGCCGTTACCGTTAACGCAGTCATTACTTCCATCAACGTAAAGCCCGCGCGGTTTTTCATCGCGCAGCGCTCGCGACGTTCGGCCGTACGCTTGGCAGCACGCGATGCAATTCGTAGCGTTTTCCACTGCCAACGAGCACCGAAACAGTGACGACATCAAAGCCGTTACGCCATGCGACGCGTGACAACTGCACATCCGACGAATTCGGAACGTCGGTTGGTGCACCACTCGTGTATTGCGACATGCGCGATTCGGCGAGCGTCACAGCGCGATTCCACTGCGTTGCACTCAATTCCAATTGCGACGCCTCCTGCGACAATTCGAGACAACCAATCGCAACCAGCGACAGAATCACAAGCGCAACAACTGCCTCCATTAGCGTCATGACTTCGTTTCCTGCCAGCGACAACCAAGCGCATCCCATGAGCGGGCATTGGCGCGCGGCACGACGCCGTCATTCAGCACGCAAATTCCCATCGCATCAATCGTGACATCGGGAATCCAGGGCAACGATTCACTGATACGTCCTGTCTGAATTGCTTCGCCACCCTTGGCGGGCACGATCGCCCACACTCCATCCCACGCCATCCGTAACCGCACTGGCTCTCCGCGCTTGATCGCAATTCGACGGGCGTTTGTCATGACCACATCAACTGCCGTTGTCACGCGCCCATCTGTACCGTCGGTCACGTTCAAGGACTTCGGTAGCCGTAAGCTCGGCATCACGAGCGCGGCGGAAATCGACATCAGCACAAGAACTACCAGGAGCTCCAACAACGTTACCCCGCTGCGTGGGCTGGGCGGGTCTGCCCGCAGCGAGCCGGCGCTACGCCAAAGTGCGCTACGCGAACTCGCGCTACCCCCGGCCGCAGCATGCGGGGCGTTTCGAGCACTGGTCGGGCGCGGGAACGGGACTCGAGCGAATGAGGGCAGGTGGGTTGGCTTGAAGGGCTTTACAGGAAGGACTATGGCGTTCGTTCGCGAGGGAAGTCAATAAACCAGCAGGACTTGAGCGTCACGTCAGGGCCGATGGTGTAATTTGCAGACGCGGCAAGATGGCGCGCGTTAAATCATTCGCTCAGTATCTGGAGGAATTCCGGTGAAGGCTGAAAAATCTCGAGACCAGTCGGAGGGCAAGCGCAGCGGGACCTTGGTCGTGGCGGGAGTCCTCGTTTTGGGTGCTGTGGTCATCATCTCCGGATTCTCGTCAGGGCGAATTGCTGCCGCAACGAAAGCGTCGGATCCAGCCATTTTGGCGGCCGTGAAGTGTGACGCGGGCAACGGAGGGATCACACTTCCCGCCGGCTTCTGCGCCACCGTTTTCGCCGATA